>CACZWD010000037.1:0-19881 GCA_902784805.1 uncultured Ruminococcus sp.
TTTTGCTCTGAGTATATCCGTCTGCAAGTCCTTTTGCGTTTTGCGGATTGTTAAAATGATAATTATAAAATTTTACGCTTTCGCCGCGTACATCATGATTGCCTGCCGCCCGCAAAGCCTTGATATTCGTCCAAAAATGCTTCTGCGTGCTTTACCATATGCAAACCGCAAACATTATCCTTAAAGCCTATTGTTATACCTAAATTCCCGAAATATTTATCAATTATCTGCACCTTTATGTATAGCTTTTTAGGCTCAACCCAAGCGGCTGACGCGGCACATCTGTAAAAATTCCCTTTCTTTTCTACTGTTCCGCACTCATCAGAGTAACCTTCCTGAGGAAAATCCGAGATTACGTTCTTACACATACCAAAGTGAAGGACTTTTTCACCTTGTCTATTTCTGTAAAACAACCGTCCGGTGTTTCCGTCTATTTCTAATTTAATGTATTCTATTTTCATAGGATTTTCCGAAAGCTTATATACCTTGTCGCATATTTCTTCCTGAAAATCACTATGTGCCTCTCCCTTTGCGCATATAAGCTCCAAGCTATGCGTCCTTTTTACAAGCTTATTATATGCCTCTGCATTTTCAGGCAGCGGGTTGTCCGATACAGTGTTTACTATGAGTTCAAAAAAAGAGTCAATTATACACTGACGAACATTTTCCTTACCCTGATTATCTCCGTTATAAATCAAAATTAAATCTTTTTTGGGAACACATACCGCATATTGACAGCCCATTCCGTTAAAATAAAAAGAATCCTCGTATGTTTTCCAAAACTGCCAGCCGTATCCGTATGTATTTGCGTCATTTATATCTTCATAATTTATAAATATCTGATTGCGTACAGCATTTTCAATATATTTTCTGTCTAAAATCTGCTCACCGTTAAAACTCCCGCCGTCAAGCACAAACCTCGCAACCTTTAACAGGTCTGTCGGCTTACAAATTATGCCGGAATCGCCCCAAGAATGACCTCCCGGGCATTTAAGGCAGTATATGTCATCGGAAACACCAATCTTATCAAAAAGCTTTTCTTTTAAATATTCAATCAATGTCTTTTGGGTTATACGCTCAACCAACGCACAAAGAACAAACGAGCCATCGCTGTCATAGCTGAAAACAGTTCCTGCGGGCCTTGTTTCTTTTATGTCATTTTCAAAGTAAAATTTCACTCTGTCTTTCGGCTTTTCCGAAAACCAATTTCTGTTTGGCTTTGCCGTTGACATCATAAGCATATCCCGCACAGTTTGATTATGCATATTTTTATCGGGCTGATTTTTAAGCTCCTCGGAAAAATGTTTCGCCATAGTATCGTCAAGAGATATTTCGCCTTCCTGAATCAAAATCCCTATTGCGAGAGATACAAAGCTTTTACTGACAGAATACATTCTGTGCAGAAAATCCGCATTAAACGGTTTCCAGTATTTTTCAAAGAAAATATCATTTCCGCGCGCCATTATAATATTATGCGTGGCAAGCCTTTTGCTTTCGATTTTATCAATATATTTTATGATATTTTCAGAAGCTGCACCTGCTTTTTCGGGAGTAATATAATTCATTAATTTCACCTCTTTGTTTTACTTCCTAAAACTATTTAATACTTTGTAAGGCTATATAAATTAAGAACTTCTTTCTACTTGCGACCGTTTGCTTATGCTTTGTATATTTTATGGCTTTTTTATGCTAAAAATCTCCGTCTATCACTTTGAATAATGTTTTCTTCGCGTTTTCGCACGCCTCTCTCCATTCTTTCGGATTTACAAACGCGTCCTTATCCCCGCTTTTAAGCTGTTCGGCTTTTTTTATTGTTCCGTTTTGCTGCATATGGTTTCCGAGATAAATATCGACCTTATACTCTTTGATTTTATCCATAGCCGCAACAAACTCATCACGGCAGGAATATGAAAGCCCGTACCTGTCAAGATATTCTTTTTCCATTGTATTTGGTCCTATACCGCCCATAAGACCTGCCCGCAGCACTCTTGTACCGTCTGTCACGTCAAAAAAGAAGGTCGTTGTCCCGGCGGTATGGCCCGGAGTTGATACGCAATCTATAACAGTATTCCCAAGCTCGATTTTGCTTCCGTCATCAAGAAGCACGTCGGGCTCAAATGTTCCCGCAAAATCCATATTGTATTCGGGCGCATAGCTTAAAGGCACTTTGCCCTCCGCGCAGGGCGCGTCCGCCCTTCCTAAAAAGGTTTTTGCTCCCGTAAGTGAGACAAGTGCTTTAGTCGCGCCGAAATGGTCGATATGTCCATGAGTATGAACAATATACTTAATATCTTTTGGATACAATCCAAGCTTATACATATTATGAATAACAAGATAAAGCGATTCAAGATAGCCGCTGTCTATCATTATAAGACCGTCCCCCGTATCGATAATATGCGTTGAGGCCGGCACCGTACCCACGAAATAAACATTCCCCCATATTTTTAAAGGCTCAAAATATCCTTCCCACGGTTTTGACATCACATGCATTTTTTACATCTCCTTTTTATTCAAGATTAAGATATTTTATCTCCTCATCTGTCAGTTTGATTTCGGCAGCAACCGAATTAACCTTGATTTGTTCTTCCGTAACGGGCGCCGTAAGCGCAAAAACATTCATTTTCTGATTTAAAATCCATGCAAGCGCAAGCTGCGGAACGATAACCCCTTTTTTTGCCGATACCTCCTCGCAGCGCCTTAATCTTTCTATATTTTTTTCGCAGTAATAACCCTTTATGCCCGGCTCGTCCATAATTTCCTTTGCTTTTTCGGGATTATCGCTCTTTACCGCTCCCGAGAACAGCCCTCTCGCAAGGCTTGAATAAGCAAAAACAGCAACGCCGCTTTGTTCATACCATTCCCGTGCCACTTTATTTTCGGGTCCCGATATTGTCACACAGCCCGGTCCCCATTTAGCGTCGGCAGTCCACGGGTCAGCAATCTGCTCCGCCAATCCGAAATTCGGACTTGATACAGTAAACGGCACAAGACCGTGTTTTTCCGCATATTCGTTTGCCTCGCGGATACGTTCATGCGTCCAGTTAGAACCGCCAAAAGCCTTTATTTTGCCTTCTTCATAAAGCCTGTTCATAACATCAACAATCAATTCTACCGGCACTTCGGGATTATCACGGTGAAGCATATAAATATCAATATAATCTGTTTTAAGCTTTTTTAGGCTGTCGTGAATATCCGATAAAATATCATACTCCGTAACACGCTGGCGCCATTTGTTGGGATGAGCACATTTTGTTATTATAACGCAGGTTTCACGATTTTTTCTGCTGTCCATCCATCTGCCCATAATTTCCTCGCCGTAATGCGCCGCGCAGTCAAATGTATTTATTCCGTTTTTTATTACACTGTCAAGAAGTTCAAATGCTGCATCTTCCGCCGCTTTTCCGCAGGTTTCCTCATCTGCGGCGGCAAAAAGCTTTGGAGTTGCTGTGCCAAAAACAAGCTTTGATATAGGTTTGTCAAAGTTTTTTATTTTGGAATACTTCATTTTATCTACCTCCCGTTATTATACTTTTAACTCTTTTTCTGTTCTTTCAACCGCTTCCATTGTTTCATCGGCAATATTTACAAAACCGCATTCCTTGCACGCCGCAAGCTTTCCGGCTTCAATTTCGCCCGGATAAAATATTTTTGTAACCCCTTCGGCTTTTTTTGATGATTTTATTTCATCAATCATATCGTCAATTCTCTTTTTATAATCATCGGGATTTCCGAGTCTTGAAATATCAAGTGCCATAAAGAAATGTCCTACATTTCCTCCGTTTTCGGGATTTGTGTTCCAGGCATGAACATTTTTCGTCATTGCGGCACCAGATAAAGTCGCGGCAAGAGTTTCCACCATCATAGCCATACCGTAACCTTTATATCCCCCAAAGGGTAAAAGCGTGCCGCCTTTTTCATATTCACCGGGGTCTGTTGTAGGGTTTCCGTCTTTATCTATAATCCAGCCTTCCGGAACTTTTTTCCCCTCCTTATCAAGCTGTACAACCTTTCTGTCGGACGTATAGCTCATTGCAATATCATACACGATTTTTCCGTATTTGCCCGCAGGAAAAGCGTAAGAAAAAGGATTGTTTCCGATTGTCTTTTCGGCGCTTCCCGTTGCCGCTATTAAAATATCACCGTTACTCATTGCCATTCCGACCATATCATTATCGGCACACATCGAGGTATAGTAACCTGCGGCGCCGAAATGATGACTGCCCCTTACATTTACAATGCCTACACCCGTTTCTTTCGCTTTTTCCATAGCAAGCTTCATGGCTTTGTAGGAAATGACTATGCCGAGATTGTCGTTTCCGTCTATACTCGCCCATGACGGACTGTCGTATATAACGGAATAATTGCCGTCGGTTTTAATTCCGCCGCTTTTTATACAGTTTATATAACGTTCAAGCCTCATAAAACCGTGAGTAAAAACACCCCTCATTTCTGTTTCGAGAAGCACATTTGTTATTATTTTCGCGTCCTCTTCGCATAATCCTGCTTTTTTAAAAATATTTTCAGACCTTTTTCCTATTTCTTTAATTTCTACTTTCATTTCATTTTACTCCATTCACTATATTTTTCATATTTCCATTTTTATATGCTTTAAGATTATCAAGCGAATAATCAACAAGCCTTTGCCTCGCTTCAACAGCCGCCCAGCTTATATGCGGTGTTATGAAGCAGTTTTTTGCCGACAGCAGCGGATTATCCATGCTTATCGGTTCATTTCTTATTGCGTCAAGCCCTGCCGCATAAACCTTTCCGCTGTTTAAAGCCTCTGCCAAAGCTTCTTCGTCAATAAGTGCCCCGCGGCTGTTATTTATAATAATTACGCCGTCTTTCATTTTTGCGATATTGTCCCTGTTTATAATATTTTCGGTTTCGGGAAACAGCGGACAGTGAAGCGAAATGACATCGGCTTCCTTTAAAAGTGTATCCAAATCAGTATAACGGCAATTTTCGTTTTCGAGAGCGGGGTTTTTATAAGAATCGTATGCAAGTACCTTCATTCCGAAAGCCTGCGCGACTTTTGAGGTTATTTGTCCTATCCTGCCGAGACCGATAATGCCCATAACCTTGTTTTCAAGCTCAATTGACGGATAATCCCAGAAACACCAATCGTTTTCATCATTTTTCCTGCCTTTTCTGACCTCTCCATCATGATGCGCCACATGGTCGGTTATTTCAAGAAGCAGAGCTATGGTATGCTGACCTATCGCTTCGCAACCGTAGGACGGTACGTTTGCAACGGGTATTCCGCGCTCGGCGGCGGCAACAACGTCAACTGTGTTGTAGCCTGTTGCTATTACCGAAATAAACTTAATATTCGGGCATTTTTCAAGAGTTTCGCGGCTGATAACCGTTTTGTTAAGAAAAACCACTTCGGCGTCGCCTATTCTCTCCGCCGCCTGTTCGGGTAAAGTGCGGGGATATTTTATAACCTCACCGTACTCTTCAAAACGGCTCCAATCAATTTCTCCCGCGTTTTCTCTCGGATAATCAAGTATTACTGTTTTCATTGTCTTTCTCCTTACTTAATATCGATAACCGTCTTCATTTCTTCGTTATACCCTCTCATATAAAAATCTTTATCGGAAGCAAGCCACAAAACATTACAGCCCATATCCCGGTATTTTTGCGCAAGTACCTCGTCATCACAGAATATTCCGCAGGACTTCCCGTATGAATTACTTATATCAAAAATTTTCTGTACGGCCTCTATCATCTGCGGACTTTTTATGTCTTTGGGTGTTCCGACCATAATCGAAAGGTCGTAAGGACCTATCATAACGGCGTTTATATATTCGCCGTACTTTTCAAGCATTTCGGGCAGTGTTTCAATTCCCTTCGGAGATTCAATTTGCGGAAAAAGGAAACGTGTTTTTTTAAAATCCGCATACGCCTCTCCTTTTCTGAACTGTGCGTGACCACCGCTTCCCTTTCTGCCTTCGGGATAAAACAGAAGCGCGTCAACTGCGGTACGGAGCTGTTCGAGGCTTTCCGTTCTCGGAAGCATTACTCCGTCAGCACCCATATCGATAGCTTTTGCTATAAGATGATATTCGCTGTCCTGCGCACGTATAAATGTCGGCAAGCCCATAAGACGGCATATCTGCAAAAGCTCAACCGTATTTTGCGTATCAAAAACACCGTGCTCCGCATCAAAAAGAACGAAATCAAGCTCCGGTCTGTTCATTTCTTCAAGAATTAAACTGTTTTTGAAAATTATCATTGTTGTGCCGATAACTTTTTCTCTGTTTTTTAATTTTTCCGCAAGTCTTAAATATTTGTCCATTGTTATAATATATCTCCTTTATAATAATTACTTTATATTTGCAAAAACCTTTATTGCGGCTTTAACGTCAGCTTTCATCGCCTCTCCCGCCGCAGCTTCAATGTCGTGGAAAAATGTTTTGTCTTTAAGCTCCGCCGCTGCCGTACCGCCCGCCTTCGACATATACGTATAATAGTTTATTTTTCTTATGCCAAGGCTTATAACCTTTTTGTAGTCCTCATGGCTTACGCCGCTTCCGCCGTGCATAACAAGCGGAATATCAACAAGCTTTTTGATTTTCTCAAGCCTGTTAAAATCAAGCTTCGGCTCTTTAAGATAAATACCGTGAGCCGTACCAAAAGCACACGCAAGCGCGTCTATACCTGTGTTTTCCGCAAATTCTTTTGCGGCGTCGGGATTTGTATATATGCTTTCATTTTTTCCTGCCGCGCCCGATTCTCTCGCTCCCATTGAGCCTATTTCCGCTTCAACGCTTGCGCCCGTCTTTGCCGCAAGCGATACGGCAATATGAGTATTTGCAAAATTCAGCTTGTTTTCAAGGTTTGAGCCGTCGTACATAACGGAAGTAAAGCCTATATCAAGCCCACGTTTTATATAATCAAGGTCTTCACCGTGGTCAAGGTGTACGCAAACGGGTACCTTTGCTCTGTCCGCAAAAAAAAGCATAACGGGCGCTATCTCGTCCATTTTACACAGGCCCATTTCTTCATGAACCTGGGCATGCATAATAATAACCGGCTCATTAAGCTCCTCTGCCGCCGAAATAACGGCTCCAAGGCTTGTCATATTCGGTGTATTAAACGCGCCCACGGCTTTCCCTTCCGCCTCCGCAAGCTGTAAAATTTCACTTAAATTAACTAACATTTATTTTTCAGACCTTTCTTCATATCATATTTATTACCGGTTTTACCGCATCATATATTTTTTTGTACGCTTCAAAACGGCTTTTATAAATTTTGTGCCTTTCGGTATCGGGATAATATGTTTCCCCATATTTTACAAACGCCTTTTCCGCCTGCTTTAAATCGGCAAAAATCCCGATGGCGACAGCTGCCATCATACAGGTTCCGCAAGCGCCGACTTCCTTTGCCGAAAGTGCGGTTACAGGCTTTCCTATTATATCCGCCTTTATCTGAAGCCAAACAGGTGAACTTGCTCCTCCGCCGGTCGCGTAAAGCTTTTCGGGACTTATGCCGCTTAATTTAAGATGTTCAAGGTTGATAAGCATTTCATAAGTAGCTCCTTCCATAAGCGCCTTGTAAAAATCCTCTGCCTTATGTTCAAGCGTAAGTCCGAGGACAACGGCTTTTGAAGATGAATCCATATAAGGATTTGCCGCGCCGGCAAAATGCGGCATTATTAAAATATTTGTAGGATTATTCGGTACAATACTGTCAAGATAAGCAAAAACATTTTTGCCCTTTTCCTTTGCGATTTCCGCTTCACAGCGCGCAAAATTATCCACGTACCATTTAAGCACGGCTCCTCCCGTGAAGGAAAGCGCGTAACAAACATAGGTCTCCGGCAAAACATACGGCACAACCGAATAGCCTTCATCATATATTTGTTTTTCCGTCGGAATTTTGTCGAAAACAGGTGTTATACATTCTACCGTTCCCGTCCCGTCAACCGCAAGTCCCGCGCAGAGCGCACCCGAACCTACCGCGGAAGCAACCTGGTCATGCGCGCCGTTTACAACCTTTACATCTTTTTTAAGACCGAGAGCCGCCGCGATTTCCGGCAAAACCGTTCCGGCCACCGTTCCGGACGGCACAGGCTCCGACATAAGCTTTTCATCTACTCCCGCCGCCTCAAAAATCTCCTTGTCCCAGCATTTGTTTCTTATATCAAACGCCATTGTTCTCGCGGCAAGCGAATAATCAATTTTCTTCTTTCCGGTAAGCTTATAGATTATAAAATCTTCCATTAAAAGAATATGCTTTATTTTTCCGTAAATATCGGGCTTGTTTTTCTTTATCCACATAATTTTCGGCAAGCTGTACATCGTGTGAGGCTTAACCCCGACTGACGAAACAATACGTTCTTCTCCTAAAATATCACATAGCTTTTTACATTCTTTTTCGCCTCGTGGGTCGGTGTAGAGCATTGACGGCAGCAGCACGTTCCCGTCTTTGTCAAGTACGGTAAACGTCTCTCCGAATGTTGTTACTCCCATTACGTCAATATCGCATTCTGCCGCGGATTTCTTAATTACACCGCATACCGATTTAAAAATCACTTCCGAATTTATTTCATGCTCACCTTTAAGACGTGATACGTCATATTCCTCATAGTGACTTGTTATAAAACTACCGTTTTCATCATACACGGTAAGCTTGCACCCTGTCGTGCCTACATCAAGACCGCCTATATGCATTTACAATCACTTCCCTTTTTCGCAGATATTAAAGCTCAATTATATCATATCCGAGGTAATATCTGAACGCTTCGTTTAAAACATTTGCCATATGCCCCACCCCTATAACGGTATGATGTCTGTAACCTTCTCTGCCAAGCTTTAAAAGCTTTCTCTGCAAATCATCAATAACAGCAACGCCTCCGCAGCCGAAAAATCCGTCCTCTATTTCCTCATCGGTAAATTTGCCCTCGTCAAAATAGAAGGTAAGCTTGCCGTTTTCGGTCTTGCAGTTTGAAAACGTCATCGGAAAAGCGGCAATCCTTCCTTCGTTACTACCCCAGCCGCAGCCCGGGCAGCCTTTCGCAAACATTTTATGGTCGGTTACCGTTCCTTTTTCCTTCATAAGCGATTGAGCCGTCGAACCACAATGGAAAAGAATAACCTTGTTCGGGTTATCACCGTAATTATTGTTCCAGTCAAGACAAGCGGTCGGCTTCATTGACGCAAGCTGCATCGAATACATATTTATTGCCGAGCAAAGGTCAATTTCGCATGAAGCGACAATTCCTCTGTCATTCAGCTCGCTTAAAAGCACACAGGGAGCTATACCCAAAATATCCGGCATTTCATTCCAACAGCGTATTGTTACACAGTCAAGCTTATATTCCTCTATGTAATCGTCAATAACAACGGAGATTTTTGCAAGAGTTTTAAGCTTTTTGCCCGGTACAAGAGTAAAGTTTGTGTATTCCAAAAGCCGCTTTTCCCTTGCGATAACCTTTTCATTGTTATCGTCATATTTTGAAACCCTGTCAAATACCTCCGAAAGGTCAAACGTTTCGCAGGTTATACCGTATTTTTGCAAAGTAATTTCATCGTATCTTACTGTTTTAAATTTTGAGGTTCTTGCGCCAAGCACGCCTATCGAAAATTTCTTCATACCGTTCACGACTCTGCAAATTGCGGCGAAATCGTTAAGATTTTTACGGAAATCGGCTGATAACGGGTGCACTACATGAGGCGCAAGCACCGTGTATTTTATTCCGTACTGATGAAAAACATCTTCAATGCTGAACTTACCGCAATAAGCGTCACGCCTGTGTTCAAAATCCATTTTACCGATTTCGTCGGGATATGCCTGAATAAGTATAGGCTTGCCCGCGTTTTCAAGCGCCGCAACCGCGCCGTTTTCATCACCGAAATTCGGAAGGCACAGTATTACTCCGTCATACTCTCCCTCATGGGCTTTAAGCCACCCCGCGTAAGCCCTGCCTTCCTCTCTCGATTCCACTGCGCCGTAACGCGTCATATCCGCAGGAGGAATAATATAACCGTATCCCGCATCCGTTACGGCCTTAACCATTTCCTCTCTTGCCGAACCTATAAGGCTTTCGGGGAAAAATCCTCTGTTTCCGAAATAAAGCGCAAAAGTTTGTTTTTTCATCATACTTAATTCCTTTCTTTATTCTTCCTTTATCACAAAAACTCTTGATTTTATACTGTTTTCGTGGTAAAATATTTTTTGAGATACCTTATGACTTTATTGTAACATACGCTTTTTGTTTTTTATAGTAAATAACATTTATAAAACTGTAATTTTGTCCGAAAGTGGGGATTTTTTTATGGCTTTTATTTCTTATGATGACGAAATACGAGAACTTTTTGAGCAGTTTTATGTATTAACAGGGATTCGTATTGTTTTGAAAGATGAAAATTTTGAAAGAATTATTGCATATCCCGACAACGACAAGGGCTTTTGCAGCTGTTTAAGACAATTCCCGGAATTTCTCGAAAAATGCAACGAAAGCGATACAAAAGCGCTTATAAATTGCCGTAAAAGTCAAAAAATAACCATTTATAAATGCCATGCAGGTCTTACAGAGGTGGCAGCGCCCATTATTGACAACGGCATAGTAATGGGATATATAATGCTCGGTCAGGTAACCGACAACAAAAACAAAGAACAGGTCACCGAAAATCTTGTTTCGCTTTGCGAAAAATATACCTGCGCCGGTACGGTAAAAGAAAAGGCAAAAAAAATAAAATACAAAAGCAGTAAGCAAATGTATGCGGCGCAAAAAATACTTGACGCCTGCATAAGCTGTATAATACTCAAAAAAATGCTAAGACTTTCAAAGAGTGATATCTTTTCCCGTATTGATGAATATATCGACAGACATCTTTCGGAAGATATTGATGTTGAAACGCTTTGCCGTGAATTTAACATAAGCAGAACAAGCCTCTATGAGCTTATGAGCAGTCACGTAAGCTATGGCAAGAAATCTTCTTGAAACCACCTCTATGACTGTCACGGATATAGCCTACTCCGTCGGTTTTAAAGATTATAATTATTTTTTGAAGGTTTTTAAAAAACATTTCGGTTTATCAACAAAAGCAGTCCGAAAAAACGCAAAAAGACAACAGATAATTAATACGTTTTAAGAAAGAGGCTGTGACAAAACGCGTAAAGACGTTTTGCCGCAGCCTCTCTAATTAAACAAGTTTCCGAACTTATCCCTTTACGCCTCCGACATTAATACCACCAAGTATTCGTTTTTGGAAAACCGCAAATATTATAAACGGAGGTATGCTTGAAAATACAAGCGCCATAAAATACGTATTCATCTGAACACGCGGATCTAACTGCAACCGGTATATTTTAAGCGGTACAACCGCATTTTTATCAAGCACAAGAAGCGGCGTAAAAAAGTCTGACCAAGCCGCCGATAAAACATTAATTGATTCATATATTATAATCGGCATCGCAAGCGGAAGCATTATTCTGAAAAAAACCCCGTAGTTACTGCAACCGTCAAGCTTTGCGGATTCGACATACGAGTTTGAAAGCGCGTCAAACGAATTTTTAAACAGCAAAACGGCAAAGGTATCAGCACCCGCGCCGAGCCACATCGGCCAGTATGTATCGAGAAGGCTCACTCCCATACCCATATCCGCCGCAAAAGGAAAGTGCAGCCACGAAATATAATTCGGTACCATTCTGACTTGTCCCGGCATCATCATTGTCCATACAACAAGAGTAAAAATGAGCTTTGTACCTCTCGGTTTTAATTTTGAAAGCACATATCCTCCGAAACCGCATACCACAATACGGAAAACAAGGTTTCCGATTGACAGGACAATTGTATTTATTATGGAATCGCCAAGATCAAGATATTTCCACGATTCGTAAAGCCTTGTGCCTATTTTATTTAAGGACATATCCTTCGGAAAAAAATTAAAGCCCTCATATATTTCCTTTGTATCTTTAAATGCCGTAAGCACCGTCCAGATTGCGGGAAGCAAGGATACTACCGCGGCAACGGAAAGTAATGCAAAAAATATCCAATATATGCACTTGCCCTTAAAGGTTCTTAAATCGGAATGACTTAATATACCTGTTTGTTTTTCGGAAAATTTTTTCACAATACTCCCCCCTTAATATCTTTCCTCTATTTTGCGGTTAAACCAAAAATAGAAAATTGTAAACACAATCAGTATCAAAAATATAATAACGCCGAGTGCCATCGCCTGTCCCGTTGCCTTTCCTCCGCTGTTAAAGCCGTATTGATAAAGCTGAAACGAAATGGACGTTGAAGCGCCGTTCGGTCCGCCGCCCGTCATGGCAAGCGGTTCCTGCAAAACCTGAAAAACGCCTATAATCTGCCTGATAAATGTAAGAAGCAAAACTCCTTCTATTGCGGGAAAGGTAACGTGTCTTAACCTTCTGTACGGTCCCGCGCCGTCTATAAGCGCGGCTTCATATACTTCCACCGAAGCGGATTGAAGCGCCGCGTAATACAAAAGCATGGCACTCGCAAAGCCCTTCCATGTAGAAAAAATTATAAGCCCGATAATTGTAAATTTTGGGTTGTTGAGCCATTGATACGGCTCAATGCCTATTTTACCGAGCAGCATATTTAAAAGTCCCGTTTTGTCCGGATAATAAATATAATACCACATAAGCATAGCGGCTATGCCCGGAATTACCGCCGGTATATAAATAATCACCCTGAACTGATTTTTGAAATGTATGATTTCGTTTATCATAATTGCAATAAAAAGAGGAGGCAAATATCCTATTACAAGCGACCAGAAAACATATTTAAATGTGTTGAAAAGCGTCGGCAGAAAATGAGTATGCGTAAGCACCTTTATGTAATTATCAAGCCCGCAAAAATCTCTTACCGAATATGCTTTCATATTGAAAAAAGACCATACTATTCCCATGACGGTCGAGCGCCATACAAACAAATACAGTATGATAATCATAGGCAGCATAAGTACCCATGCGTCTATTTCGTTACGGAGACTGTTTTTTCCGTTAAGCTTTTTCTTGGCCGCTTTTTTTTCGCAGGCTTTCATACGGTTTTCATCCTTTCTGTTTTTTACGGGAATATCCCATCTTTTCAACTGATATTTTCACTCAATGTTTTATGACCGTTATACTGTTTTTCAAAGCTCTTCAGTATTGCATTTTCAAGCGACAAATGTAACCTTTCACGCACTTCGGTCAAAAACTCACCGTGATGAAGTCCCGGCTGCTTATGATACTCTACCCTGTGTCCGTATGATTTCAGCTTTTCAACAAAGCTGTCACACTCACCTTCGGGGAAAACCTCGTCCTCACCGTCGCTGCATATAAAATATGATGTCTTTTGCATATCATCTGTTCTGTGCATCGGCGAAAATTTCATAAGCGCGTCTTTCAATTCCGTATCGTACACAGCTGCGGCACTTATATATGTCCGTGCAAACTCCGGCACTTCCGATATGTTTCCTGCAACATCGACACACGGACAAGCCGCCGCAACGGCGCAAAGGTTATATCGGCTGTCCGCGGCATATATAAGCGCTCCTACTCCGCCCATACTCCCGCCGCAAACGGCAACCGGAATATCGAAATCCTGTTTATATTTTTCCATAACCGCCGAGACAACCGCATCAGCCATACGAACAGCGCCCTTGTTTCCCCAACTCCACGGACCCGGAAACAAATAGGCTGAAATTATCCCTTTTTTACCGAAGCGCTTTGCCCAAGGGGTGGAATAACTTTCACGCTCCATATTCCCGCCGAGGCAGGAACCTCCTCCAAGACCGGGAAACTCTAAAACGATTCCTTTTACCGGCAAAACAAGATGCTCCTCGTTTGTATTGGCATAATACGGCAGCGTTTCTTTATTGATGTATTTGTTATCGTTTAAAAAACTATTGCTTTTCATATATGTTACCCTTCTCGCTTATTCATACAGACGGGCTTTTACTCCCGCCTGTATGACTTATAAAAATCAGAGATTATCAAGATAATTCTGCTGGAAATCATAATTTGCTTTTTCAAGGATTTCCTTGCAGTTTGCGTCTTTGTTTGTAAGGACCTCCTGAATACAGCCGTCAAGAATCGCATATAATTCCTGCGCGCATACAGGCTCTTCCGGCTGAATTTCAGCGGGACAGTTTTCAATAAACTCATTATAAAGCCTTACGTTGTTAAGATCGACGTTTCTGTTTTTATCGATAAGCTCGTTTTCAAACTTAACGCTTTCCGTTTCGTTGCTCCAAGGCTTAAATGTTTTAACGCCCACAAGCTGATTATCGTTTAACGCTCTTTCGATTTCCTTCTGCTTATTTGCCTTGAAATCTTCCGTAGCATTATAATTAAAGCTTGTTTCAAGCCATCTTATTGCCGCATCCTTCTGGTCTTCGGTAGATTCCTTTGAAACCGCGTAAAGCGTTCCGCCGAGAAGTGTAACATGGCGTTTCGGACCTGCCGGAATTCCGACAATACCTATTGACGCAGGCTGCATTCCGTATTTTGGATATTGATTTACACTGCTTCCCCCGCCTATAATCATAGCCGCTCCGCCGGTTGCGTAAAGCTTAAAATATTCCGCATAATCAATAAGTGAATTTGCCGGAAGCACATCATATTTCCATTTTAAATCTTTAATGTATTGAAGCGCCGCTTCTGCTTCGGGACTGTTAAACGTCGCTTTCCATTTTCCGTCTTCTCCCTGCTCCATAAACACGGTGCCGTAGCCCCAGGCAATACATGTAAACATCCAACCGCCGCAGTTTTGAGTTGTCGGAATCGCAAAGCCCGGTTTGCCCGTTTTTTCTTTTATTTTTACGGCATATTCGGCAAGCTCATCCCATGTTTTCGGCTGCAAAGGCGTTCCGTCTTCTTCAACCAACCCCACTTCCTTAAACGTATCCATATTTACATATAAACCAAATAAATATGAAGTGGTCGGAAAGGCGTAAATATCCCCTTTATCGTCCGAAACAATTTTTAAAATCTTCGGATTAAACTTTCCTTCATATCCGCGTTTTTTCATAACGTCCGTAAGTTTTCCGACGCATTCCGAATCGATATACTGTCCTATTTCCGTGTAGTGCGATATAAACAGATTCGGAAGCTTTCCGCCGGCTTCTTTTGCATAAAATGTCTTGATGTCAAACTCCCACATATCCGGCTCAATCTTAACATCGGGGTTATCCTCCTCAAATTTTTTCCATTTTGCGTCCCAGATATCCCTTGTTTCGCCTTCCTTTGAAGGATAGTTTCCTATGCTGATGACCGTCCTGCCCTGCTCATCTTTATCCGTTGCCTTTTCCCCGCAGGCGGAAAAAACACTGACAGATAAAATGGCAGCCATAATAAAGCACAGTTTTCTCAAATACCTTTTTTTCATTTTGCTTAACCGTTCCTTTCTGTTTTATTTATTTTTTTAACCTTAAAAATATCGGCGTATAAGGCTCTGCCTTTATTGGACCGTAAACGCTTTCTCCGGTAATGAGGCTTACTCCGTTTAAAGCTTTGCCTTCATAAACAAGCTGTAAATCAGGTGAATAATTCCAGTCGTAATTTAAAATATTCAAAAGAACATCGCCTTCATATTCAACCGCAAGCCATTCGGTATTTTTTACCTTTTCTCCCGTTGCCGTATCAACAAGGCTGTAATGCGGATTTAAAACGCCGTCGTAAGCTTCTCCGAGCAAGCCGAAAAGCTGAGGGGCAATCGCCGTCTTTTTTTCTCCCGGCTGCGTATCGGTCGGAATGACCGCAGAAAGTGAGTAAAGCTCATTTAAAATACTTTCGCTGTGCAAAGAATTGTTAAAATCGTATTTCAGACAATTATCTCCGATAAGAATAACTTTTCCGCCTTTTTTCGCAAAATCTATAACCTTTTTAACCGTACCAAGCGACGCGTGATAAGCTTCCGGCACAACAACAAGCTTATAGTCATATACATCATCAAAGTTACTTTCAGTCAGAATATGCGGCTTATATCCGTTATACAGTGTATTGCAGTAGCTTTCGTAAAAAGCGCTTGCATGGCTTGCGTCAAGTGTTCT
Organism: uncultured Ruminococcus sp.; assembly: GCA_902784805.1. Lineage (GTDB taxonomy): Bacteria > Bacillota > Clostridia > RUG12999 > RUG12999 > RUG12999. Next base: position 16,014 of record CACZWD010000037.1, read on the forward strand.
TGAAGCGTGAGAGTAAAACAGCCCGACATCGGAGGGTTTGTCTTTTAAAGCCCGTATTTCATACGACAGCCTGTTTATATCGCTCATCGTCCTGCCTATAACGTTCATACAGTCGGCTCTGTACTGCATTGTTGTGTTTCTGAAATCGCCGTTTGACGTTGTATCGTTAATACCCCAAATCCAGACATTATCGGAAGCAAGATAATGAATCGCTCCCTGCCAGACATTTGTTAAAAGCCAGTTATACTGTCTCGGGTCAAGGTCTATTTTTTTATGGTCAATTATTATATGGTCTTCCCAATCGCAGACAGCTGTACCTTTTACTGAGTTTTGAATATCATACCACGCAAGCTTTGTCTGCACAGTACCGTTTCCGAGATATGCAAAAGCGTCATTTGCCGCAATCGTGATATAAGGCGCGATATGTTCAAAATTTATACCCCATTTAAGCGTATTGTCGGAAATAGTCGGCGATGTTTCCGCCATATATTTTGCCGAATACGGAAGCCCCGGCGCAAGCGCCGCCATCTCCTCCGCCACAATTTTAAAGTAGTCTGTCAAGACAGATTCGTTAAACACCTGCCAATCGTAAAAATACACACTCAATTCTTTTTTCTGCGGCATTTCCACTTCTTCAAAATTATTGTATTCCGAGCCGTAAACCTCGTTTAAAGCCTGCACCGTTCCGTATTTATCCACAAGGAATTTTGTGTAAAACGGTTTATAATAGGTTGAATCCGATGTGTTAAACGTAGGCTCGTTATGCGTTTGAAGCGCCGCAAGAGAATCATACTCGGTTATTTTCGGAATCACGGCGCGGTAAAAAATCCTGAGCGCCTCCGTTACAGACGGAGCGGTAGGATTCGTTTTCATGAACGAACCGTAATTCTTACCCTCGTCCCTCGCGTTTTCGAGCGTGTAAATATAGGAATTGGGGTCATGTATCGTCATAGACATTATTACCTTAACATTGTAAAACTCCGCCCTGCGTAAAATATCGCACGCGCGCTCGACTGATTTTTCGTTTACGCCGAGAGATGTGTTTTCCCATCTTTTATAATATTCCTCAAAGCTTTCGTTTGAAAGCATATTTTTTGACGAACCCTCTTTAACGAGCTTCATATTATCAATATATGCTCCGTCCGTAATATCCCCCGTTAAAACAATAACGTTTGTTGAGGCGGGACTGTCTCCCGACGTCCAGCTTACGCTGTAATCCTTCCATTTATCGTTTATGCCCGAAAGCGTCATATTACTGCCGAAGCCCACCTTCATACCGTTAAGGTTGCCTTTTGCGCTGAATGTAAGAGTATATTTTGTTTTCGGCTCCGGCTTAAAGGTCTGATACAAATATGTTCCGTAACCTGTTTTGCTTGCTGTGCGGTTTACAAATTTCACACTGTAATTCCCCGTTTTAGCTTCCTCGTCCGTAACGGTTATATCCGCATCTGCGTAATCTATTGTTCCTCTTTGTTTTTTCCATACGCCGGGCATTTCCGCCTGACTTACAACGTCACCGAAGGAAATTGAAGTCACAAATGTATTGAATCCGAAATCCTTCCAGACGGGCATTTCGTCTCTGCCCTCCCAGCCCATATTCATACTTGCAAGGTAAACCGGTCTGTATTCTTCCTTCCCCGCGGTAACGGTTTTGCCGTAAAAGCTGTTCCCGTTAAGTATAACCTTGCCACTGTCAAGCTTCGGAATTGGCTGCGGCGTTTTTGTTCCGTTTTTATAGGCTTCTATTCTGTCTTCAACAGACTTTAATATTTTTTCAAGAGCGCCTATGTTATATACAACAACGTCAAAATCGCCCTGCGCCTGTAATCTTTTTATTACCTCGACCGACCTTTCCGCCATTTTAAGCTCAATATTTTCATAATCCGTTGTAATGCCTTTTTCGTTAAGCTTACTCGCGGCTTCTTCTATATCCGCAATTTTTTGTGAAAACGAATCGCAGTATTTCTGTACGGTAAGATTGTCCGGAAGCGCCATATAAGTATATTCTTCCGTCACGGCTTTATCCGCATACCTGATTTCTGTCTTTACTGTATTATTTCCGAAAATATGATTATTAAAGCTATATTTTCTTTTAACATAATTATTTGCGGGCAATTTAACTTTTTCACTTGCGCCGCCGACAACGACCTCCGCTTCTCTCGCTTCTCCCAGGTTTATAATTGTAAGCTCGGTTTCAAGCTCGTCATCGTTTAACATAACGTTTTCCTTGTCCGCCGATAAATATTCGAGAGTTTTTTCTCCTTCATACATAGGAATCATTGCTTTTGCTTTCCTTGCGTGCTTGCTGCTGACAATACCCTCGTCAATCTCAACGCAGTAAATTCTGTCCGCGCCGTCATTATTGTTTACAGCGGCGTTAAACCAGAATTTACCCGGCTTTTCGGGAATATATGTTCCCCACGGCACGGCAACCTCATAATAAGTTACTTCTCCGTTTCTGCCGGTACTGTAAGTGATATTATCGTTTGTGCAAAACGGATTTCCGTCCGTTATATATTGAATCGATATTTCTTCACCGAAAACATTTTCCTTGGAGGTCAGCATAAACTGCAAAGAATCCGAAGACCAATAATAAAGTCCGGTATCGCAATGAACAGGGTCAACCGTTTCCACAAGAAAATAAAAATTATTATTGTCAAAAGCTGTTTTAAGTGTCGCGGTATTCGCACATTCGCCCTTATATCCGTTTGTTCTGTAATATCTTAAAAAATCGACCGCCAAAAAATCCTTCCAATCCGAAAGGTCACCGTCAATTTTTATATTTTCATTATATACCATCGGCAGTTCTTTTGAATATGACAAAAAATCTTCGGCGCTTTCCGCCTTTTTTTCACGGTAAAAAACCCTGTCATCCTTTTGCGCGGCATTATTGCTCGCGACAGACGAGCCTTCAAATCCGGCGTTTCCCGCTATTCTGTTATCACCTACGTAATTTCCTTCATCATCAACCTCATATACAAAAACATCGTCAATCCATATGTTACGGGCTGAGCCGTAGCACATAAATCCCATTTCCTGACCGGCGTTATCTCTTGTCGCGGTAACCTTGAACTCAACCTTTTTCCAATCCCAGGTATGGCCGAGCGCAGATAAATTTTCCATACCGTTATCGGTAAAAAACATATTTATCTGTAATGCCTTATCCGCCTTTATGTAACAACCGTACGCATATGTCTTTCCGTTTTCTATGGAAGCGGAATTATTGAGCTTTATGTATTTATACGCGCCGTCCTTCGGACTTGTTTTTACAAGATGAAACGCATTTTCTCCGCTGTGAACGACGTCACTCACAAGCTCTCCGTAGCCCTTTGAGTCCTTGATAAGCATATTCCAATTGGGTATATTTATTCCGTTATTATCGATAATTGCCGCGGTGCCTGCAATATTCCCGCATATAATCGCAATTATCAATGGTAAAATCACTTTTTTGTAAAAAATCTTCATTTCACAATCCGCCTCCAAAATCAATTTACCGACTGCCAAAGACTGCTTTTTATTTTACAGGGCTTCATGCCCTTCCACGCATACAATTCAAGATAATCGTCCGTACCGATGTCGGTTACGTCTGCGGCAACCTTCACGGTATTTTTACCGTATGACAGCGAATAATCCGTAACAAAAACTTTTTTAAGCCTGCCGCCGTTTTTTAAAGCAAGACAAAAGAAGAGCTTATCCGTTCCGTCATAATTATAGATGTCCGCCGTCGCAGAAACATACCCTGCTGTTAATGTTTTTATATCGCTCGTAATTACGCTTCCGCCTTCTCCGTCCGAGGAAAAAGCTCCTTCTTCAAACGTAACCTTATCAAACACCGGCCCTTTTACGGCAAATGAAGGATTGTCGGCTA
>CACZWD010000037.1:19896-31468 GCA_902784805.1 uncultured Ruminococcus sp.
GTTTTTTCATTCTCCGCATAATTGCAAAGATTAATCATTGTTTTTTCTTCCGTTTCAACCGATGAGATTTCAACACCTGTAACACCGTTGCCGTTTTCATCGGTAAGTTCGGTAAAGCTCAAACCGTTCTCCCGCAAATATGTTTTTACCTTACCTTCTATATTCGTAACCGACGAATAGCTTGACGACGTAAATTGTCTTGTGCCGCCGCTTTCAACTGCCCCGGCGGATTTTACGGCATTGACCTTTTCAAGATTTGTTCTCATCTCGCCGTTTTCATTATATTTAAGACAGTCGTCGGCAAGCATAAGCACTTTTCCGCCGTTTAACGAAAATTCATAAATCTCGTCCAGAACTTCGTCACTTACATGAGTTGCCTCCGGAATGACAAGCACATTATAATTATACAATTTATCAATGTTGCTGTCAAGAACAAAATCCGCTTTTGCTCCGCTGTAAAGCATTGCCGTATATGTTTTGTAAAGCGCATTTTCATACTGTCTGTTATAGCTTCTCGAGGTTTCGGAAAACAGTATTGCGATTTCGCTGTTTTTCTCTCTGAAAGCGTCTATTTCCTCAGCAAGTCTGTTTAAATCAAAGCCTGTTTTTCCGATTTGCTTCATAACATCGGGTCTGTACTGAATCGTAGGATTTATATATTGAGGATACAGCCCGTCACTTCTTCCCCAAAGCCACATCTGACTTTCGGAAAGACCGTGCAAAGCGCCTTGCCAAAGCATTGCCGTTACCTGATTTGCATAATCGGCAGAATAATTAAGACTGCTGCTGTCAAGCGAAAAATGGTTTTCAAGGTTAAAAACGGGAGCGTTTTTGACAGATAACAGATAATCATACCACATAAGCTGTGCGGCAATCGGCTGCCAATCCGTATCGGGTCTTGCCCAACTGTCGTTTGCGTTTATATCCATTAAGGCTCCAAAGCTTTCGTAATCCGTGCCGTAATGCTGAATAAACGCCGCCTTCGGAGAGGTTTCCTGCATAATTTTTGTGCCTACCTTCATGCTCGGCGCATTTGCCTTTATAAAGGCGGCAACGCTTGTGTGATACTCACTTATTATGCTGTCGTTAAACACTCTCCAATCGTAAAACTGTTTTGTAAATTTCTGTGCCGTCGTCAGCGCACTGTTGTTTTGCATGGGAACACTTGCAAAATCCGCATATGTTGTGCCGCCGTAAACAAGATTTAAATTAGCGATACTGACATATTTGTTTTCAAGGTACTGCGCCCATTTGTCATTATAAAAGCTCTTTCCGTACGAATTAAACGTAGGCTCGTTATGTATCATAAAGCAAACAATATTATCATTTACACCGACTGCCGGAATAACCGCGTCAATATAAGTTTTTATTGCTTCAAGAATTTTCGGGTGCGTAGGATTGTAAGAAAAAAAAGCTCCGTAAGAAGCACCGGCATCCTTAACTCCGTTCATTTCGGTTACATATGTCGGCATAGCCGCAAAGCCTCCCGAAAGAATAACAGAGTAGCCTTTTTCTTTTAAATCCGAAACAGCTTCTGTCCCTTCATTAACCGCAAAGCTGTTTACACCGAACAAACCGCTTTCACTTGAAGCTCCGGAATCAAACCATTCATTAAAATTGCCGTTTGTAACAAGTTCGTTTCCGAGGCTGTCCGTAACGGAAACGTCATCAATATATAAGCCTCCGACAATTCCGCTGCATATTATCCTGAGTTCCGGTCTGTATGACGATGACGGATTAAAGGTATATTCGTAGCTTTTCCATGCGCTCGACTTTGAAACCCGCCACTCAGCGTCAGTTTCTCCGGACAAGCCTATTTTAACAAAAACATTTCCCGACGGATTTCCTTTTGCTTTAAACCTTACCGTATATGTTTCGCTTTCGCTAAAAGAAATAAGCTGATACAGCGTACCTTTTTGTTCTCCCGTACTGTATATTTTAAGCGAACCGTCCGGCTCGGAAGCAAAAACCGTTCCGTAACCGCCGCCGCTTAACGACGAAGTCCAGCCGTAAGCCGTATTCGGACGTCCTATTACTCTGTTTATGTTAAGGACATAAGGATAAACGTTTGCGCCTATTTTATTTAAAAAACCGCTGTCATCTTTATCCTCCCAGCCGATATTGTATCCGTTTAAAAATACGGGCTTAATACTTTCAACGCCGTTTTCCGAAACGCTTGCCACAAGCTTTTTCCCGCTCACGGCAACCGTACCCTGTCTTATATCGGGCACAGACTTCGGAGTAATGCTTCCGTCAAGATACCCTTCAAGATTTTCGTATGTTTCATTCAGAATATTTATACACTGCGTCCACTGCGTCAGGCTATGGCTTATATAATTGCCATACATTCCTTCCTCACACATAAGCTCAATGCTTCTTTTCACCACACTTATGTACATTTTTTCATATTTTACCGGTATATTTTCATCCTCACATTCGGCAATAAGCGTCTCTGCGGCTTCAACTCTGGCGTTTAAATACAATATTGAGTCGTTCAGTCCGCCAAAAACGGTGAGCTTTGCGGTAAGCGTTTCCGTAAGCTTTCCGCTTAATTTAACGGTGTATTCGCCGCTTATCACTTCCGATGTGTCAAGCGCAAACGAAAAACCGACCATTCCTTCATTGTCCGCTTTATCTTCAAGAATCGCGCAGGGCTCGCCGCCCGGCTTTAATGCAACCAGAGTAACAGAATTGTTCATTCTGTTAAACGCGCCTGCTTCAAGCCGTGCGGCAACATTAATATAACCGTTGGAATAACCGAGAGACGTAAGCTCAACCCCTTCGGGCTGCGAAATTATACTGTATGACGAAAACACATCGTCGGCATATACGCAGACTGTCATAAATGAGCATATAAATGCAACGACCAATAAATATACAAATATTTTTCTACGTCTCGCGGTCATTCTATTCATAAAACGAACTCCTTGTAAAATATTTAAATAATATCTATGCGGCTATTATCCCACGATGTACTATGGTAAATCGACTTCATTGTGTCGAATCCATCCCAGAAAAACGCACATATTTTATATCTTTTAGATGCGTCATAACTCGAAACCGTAACGCTTTCCGAAATAGTTTTGGATATTCCGTCAGCCGCAATAACACTGTCCGTATAAGCATAGTCTTTAAGAATGTCGTCAACATAAAGCGCAACAATAAGGGCCGGCTTGAAGCTGCTTCTTGAATAATTTGTCATATCAAGCGATACGCTGTATGTTCCCGCCGCAGTAACGTCACTAACCTGCGTTCCGTTAAGCTTAATCACGTAATCGCTGTCTATTTCATATCCATATGCGGGAGGTGTCGGCGTAGCGGATACCGTAACAGCAGGCGATAATACGCCTTTGTTGTTTTGCGACTGCAATTTAAACGTGTAATTTGTGTTGTTTGTAAGATTTTCAATCATAACAGAGCCTTCATACGGTTCGCATACCGCGCGAAGCATATCTCCGTTTTCCGTCACTTCATAAACTCTTATATATCTGCTGTCTGCCGGAGCCGTCCATTCGATATATGCTTTTTTGCTGTACCCTGCCGCAGAATATCCTGTAATTTCTCCGGCAGCCGTATAATCCTCAAATCCCCCGTCAGACAAAAGGTTATCGCCTACGATTTCACCGCCGTTTCCGGTCAGTTCATAAAGAGCTATATCGTCAATCCACAAATCCTGAACGTCATCGGAGCCGATATACCACATAAACGGTCCTGCCGCAGTCGAGCCGCTTGGCGAGAACTGAAGAGTTTTTTCAACCCAGCCGTCTGTGCTGCCGGTAGAATACGGCGCGTTTGATGTATTTCTTGAACCTCCGCCTATAATTGCCTGCATTGACGTAGCCTGAACCTTTGTAGCATTATTAACCTTTATTTTATATGAAAGCTTATAATACTTACTTGCGTCCGTACCGGTGAGCGTCTGCTGAAGTCTTGACCAGTAATTTGTTGTCCATGTAACACCCGAGCTTAAAGCCGGTCTGTTTGTTGCATTATAGGTCTTGTTTGTAAACATATGAAGCGAAGCCGTTCCGCTTGCTTTCTCTGTCGTATCTATTACGGCATTATTCGGAATGAAATACTGATTGCCGTCTCCCGACGCTCTATCCGTGATTTTCCATGTATTACCTGCCGTTCTGTCGTTATATCCGTTTGCTTTCGGGTCCTTTGAAAGAATAACCTCTCTTCTTTCACCGTCGCTGAAATCAAAGCGAAGCTTATAAGTATAGACCGTACCTGCCGACAAATCCGCGTCGTATTCTTCAAAAACCGTACCGGGTACTGCGGAATACGCATCGGATACAAGCTGCCATGTTTCATTGTCACTTGCGAGCTTATACATACTTACTTTATTTAAAGTTGCTTTTATCGGGTTTCGCCATGAAATGTTGTTCACACCGCCCGTTTTGAGCGTGGAAATAATAAACGGATTTGACGGCTCGTAATCATTTGGGTCGGGAACCTCATAATCAAACGTACCGTATTCTATAAGGTTTGAACCGGTAGGCTCTCCGCCTGATAACAGATAAAGTGAAATGTCATCAATATATCCGTCAAAATGCGCCTGGAAGGTAACTTTAAGAGCGTCTGTGTTTGTTACGTTTTCAAATGTGGTTTCAAGCTTATCCCAACCTGTATGTTCGGCATCTGCCGTCCTTGTAAACGCTGTTTCATTTGAAACATTTTTTGTCTTTCCGCCAAGTTGCCAGAAAATGCCCGCCACACCGGCAGTTTCCGCTATGGTTCCTTCTTTGTATGAAGTGTCGCCGTCATCTTTTACATAATATGTAAGCTTATACGAATTGCCCGCTGTCGGCCTTACCGTGCTGACAAGCTGAATTGTAGGTGCCGGGTATTTGTTTGCGTATCCTCCGCGGACAAGCCTGAGTGAGCCGTTGCCCGTTCTTACATTGCTCATATCGGTATTCATTTGTGCATACATATAACCGGGTACGTATTTACCCTTGTATGTGTTGCCAACCGTATAGCCTTCAATGTCATCGTATGTGCCATAGCTTATTGCGGCGGTTGCTTCAAATGTTCCGTCCTCTATAAGATTTTCATCTCCGAGCACATTTTCACTGTCGTACTCATAAAGCGTTACATCGTCAATATAATAATTGATTGTTCCGCTTAAAATGAAATACAAAACGGGATTATCCGATGTTGTAATATCTTTATAGTGTCTTGTCCAGCCCGTTGCTTCACCGTTGACGGTTTCATCCTCACTCTCCATTATGTTTCCGCTTCCGTAAAGACCTATCTGTAACGTGCTGCCTTTTTGTGAATCCCAGACAAGACTGCTCGTTGTACCGTCAGTGACTTTTTTTATGTACATTTCAAGTCTGTACTTTGTGTTTTGCTTAAACTTAATGTTTGCGTACGGGTTTGAAAGATAAATAGTTCCGGAGTTAAGATTTACATGCAGCGACGCATTGCCGCTGTGCTTAACTTCGGTATCTCTTGTTACCGTACCGTCCGTGATCGCGCTGTTGACATTATGTACGTGCCAGTTATATGCCGTTGTCGAAGTAAGCGCGGCATATACGTTTGTTGTGCCAAAGCCTGCAAGCATTACCATAAGCACTGCAAGCATTACCATAAGTGAACTGATTTTTTTTACTCTACTAACCTTCATTTTTAACCCTCCTGTTTTTTTGAGTGATGCTGTAAAAAGCACCGCATTTTTTATTTTAATTTTTAATTAAAACCCTTACATATTCATTCAAACCACAAACAAAATAAGCGCAATAACACATGTAAATATGCTTATGACTGTATTTCTGCTTAATCGCTGCCTGAAAAATATTCTGTCAAAAAGCGATGTTGTTACTATTGTTCCGCCTGTTACAACCGGATAAAGTACCGACGCAGGCATATGCGCCGCCCCTATAAGCTGTAAAAAATACGAGCCGCCGCTTGCTACCGCCGAAGCAAGCATAACGATATATATTTTAAAACTGATTTTCTTTGTCTGATATTCCTTTTTCTGCTTGCCGAAAAACGGCAAAAACATCAAAAACATAAAAAATCTCAAAATGCTTTTCAGTACAACAAATGATTCCGCGCTGACGGCAGGATATACTTTTTCAATTTGGTGCAGCTTTGAAATTACGCTTACCGCACCGTTCAAAAAGAATACCGCTATGCAAAGCAAAATAAATTTTGCCGACTGCTTCCCTTGCTTTTCGCCAAACGTATTTAAGAGTACCGAACATATAACAAGCAACAACGCCGATATTCTGAATATATTCACCCGCTCGGCAAGAAACAATATTCCGTAAATATAAGGCACAACTGCCCCGCCAAGCATCAGAAATACCGTATATACCGTCATACTGCCCATTGACATTATTTTAAAGCCTATTACCGTGTACATACCCACAAACAATGTGAAAACCGCCGCCATAATAAAGGAATAATCAGTGTATTCTAATTTAAAACCCGATATTACATAGAATAATATACTGCAAAACAGCCCGATGTAAATATTGAATATTATTCCTTCCCTTATGCCTGCCCCCATTTGTTTTTGATAAATTTTGGTAACCGCAAAATTTCCGGCGCAACCTATTGCCGCAAAAATCGATAGCATATAATAAAACATTTTTTATTTTTTCCTTACATGGCAATTTTTATTTTGCGCTGTATTTTATAATTACGGAAGAATACTTTTCATTTAAGCGAATCGTAAAGCCGTCTTCAAAAAGCTTTTCACCCGAAATTGTAAATACTTCTCCGCTGTCTGTGTTTGTAAACTCGTATGTAAAGTCTTTTTTTATACCTTTTAAGCTTATATTCGCTTCACAGTGCGGTGATTTTTCCCTTCTGAAAGCTATTATTATGCCTTCCTTACCGCTGTCATCATACTGCCAGACTGTCCATGCGGCTTTATCAAAGGTTTCCGTCCCGTGGTTATAAAAATCACAGCTGAAATATTTTCTTATCTCCTTATATTCGTCAACCGTTTTCTTTGCCCATTTTAAATCCGATTCACTCATTGTCTGAAAAACAGCGTTGTAAAAAGCTCCGCCCCAGCTCGACGCATATGTGCTTCTTGCGGCGTAGGTATCTGCTTTTGTCTTTGTCGTACAGCCTGTATATGGCAGATATCGTGAAATATTTGTACCGTGAGTCTGCGTAACATCAGGTTCGGCATTAAAATCACACTGATAGTCGCTTCTGAAAAACGGAATCGCTCTTCTAATCGTTTCAATGTCGATTCTTCTGCCTCCCGAAGCACAGTCGTCAATCAAAAGCTCCGGATATTTTTCAAGAAGCTTATCCCAAAGCTTATATAAGCCCGTTATATGCTTTATTTCCGTAATACCCTTTCGGCCTTTTTCGTCATTTGTTTCCCAATATATATCAGGCTCGAAATTGAAATCCTGCCTTAAACATTCCAGATGCAAAAGGTCAATATACCCGCATAAGGTATCAAAAACATAGTTAAAACCGGCTTCATCTCCGAGATTAAGAAGCAGATACGGTGAAAGCTCTCCCGTGTTTTTATCTTTTGCATGAATTAAAAATTCGGGATGATTTCTTGAACACTCCGTTCCTCTGACAATGCGTTCGGGCTCTATCCAGACCATCATTCTCATACCCGCATCCTCGCACGCTTTTTTAACGTCCGTCATATTATCCTTATGAATCCTCGGATTCATATACCAGTCACCCGTAAACGCGCCCCAATCGCCCGTAAACGCGTCATCGCATTTTTTTGAATCTCCGTACCAGCCCGCGTCTATCCATTCCTGTTCAAAGCCTATGCCGTATTCTTTATATTCATTTATGCGCTTAACCATTTCGTCCGAGGAAATGCCGCCCCAAAGCTCGTTAGCCAAAAGATAATTTTTCTTTCTGTTTCTTCTTGTCGAACAGGAAAAATGCTCTTTTATAAGCCTTCTGAATTTGTTTGATTTATCCTCGCCTTCGGCATAATTCATTACAAGAACGGACGTGGTCCTGACCTTTTCACCGCTGTTTAAGTAAAATTCGGCATTCTGAAGCCCTGTTTTTACGTTAATACCCTCTTTAAGCTTCGTAAATTCTGCTTTCCAGCTTCCCGTCCAGCCTATGGCAATTATCGCGCCTCTAAGGTCCTGATTTACGTCAAAAAACGGCATAAAATAATTGCTTGACCAACCGCCGATATTTGCGTATTCAAGCTTTTGCCCTTCATTCCAGATATAATCGGTATGAAATGAAAATTCTGCCGCAGAAGCTTCATCGTCACATCTGTAATTTATTCCCTCAACGCAGCCTTTCATCTTTATGATTTTCGGCGCGCTTTCCGTAAACCTGTCACCCAAAAACTCTCTCACGTATTCGGGAAGTTTTACATTAATATCGCAGTCGTTTATTTCCGAAATCGTTTTTGACCTGCCCTCGCCTTTAAATTCAAAGCTTAAAACCCATTCGCAGGCGTCAAACTCTTCGTATTTTTTGCTTTTTAAAATAACATTCAGTCCGTCCTCCAAAACATAAGCCGTATTATCGCCGCGGCTGACCGTTTCTTTTTTAAGCTCACCAAACGGAACGCCGCCGTATTTGAATGAAAATTCCGGTACTGTCATACAAAACTCTCCTTTATTTTTAATCTCTCACAATAACAGCATTATATATACTTGAATAACGGCTGAATAACACAGCATAGTCACCCGGTAAAAGCTCCGACAAGCCGACATCTTTTACAATGTTATCTTTTTTATAATAAACAAGCAATCTTCCCGCCTGTCTCAGGCGCAGAGGCTGAACAGTCGTGCCGTTTACAAGAACAATAAGGTTTTTATCGGAATATACAGCTTTTATTTTTCCCGTAACCGCCTGCGCTCTTACGTTTCTAAGGCTGCTTGTGTCGGGAATTTTTTCCGTTTCGCCATCGTCTGCCGACCAAAGTTTTTCAATGTTTTCGACCGTTCCCGCCGGATTTAAGTACAATCTTACAATATCTCCCTTTTTCACATCATCGGGACTAATATTATCACCCAAAACAAGCTTTTCGTCAGAATATTTTTCAATATAACATTTTATATAGTTTACAATATTTCCTTTGGTATCGAGCATTGTTCCCTTACCGGTAACAACAGAAAACATCAGGCTCTGGTCTTTAAGATTTGCCGCTCCCAGATTTACCGTAAAATATGACGAAGAACCGCTGCTGTCCAAATCATAAACCGCTACCGTGTATTTCGCGTCCGCGTTAAGGTTTCCTACACCGCCTATAAAATACAAATTTTCATTCTTTTTGTCCTCCGGCACAAACCACATAACCGCACCATCATTTACAAAAACAGTGTTTGAAAACGAATTACTTTGTTGTATATATGTATATTCTTCGGGATTTCTTCTGCTGAAGCCGTCATATCCAAGCTCCTGGGTGTTTTCGGAAAAATCCACTTCTTTTATAAGATTGTTTTCATCAAGCCTGTATTTTATAAGCTGAGGCTCAAACCCGTCCGCAATTTCATCATATACTTTTTCCGGCTTAACTCCCGCTTTCCCGTTAAACCTCACCTTGCTCCGAAGATAATATTTAACCCAATCGCCGTACTGGTCAAACATTTTAAATTGTACTTCTTTATCCGACCTGCCGTCCTCAAATATGTTTGTAAGGTAAGCATAGATAACAGCTGTGCCCGTCACCGATGATACGGAAGCGATTTTGCCGTTAAAATCAAATCTGAATGTATAATCCTCGCCGATAGACGGAAACTTTGCAAAAGGCTCGTTATATACGGAATTGTTTTCAAATTCTCCCGAATAACAATACTCCTGCCCGTCAATTGTTATTTTTTTATCGTCTGTATCTATCCTTTCAACATACCCGTCAAGCTTTTTATCGGAAACGTAAATTTCCTTTACTCTGCCGCTTTTGCTTTCGGCAACCGACAATATGTCACCCGGATATATGCCCGAAATACCAATCTGCGCGCCGTTTTTTATAATACGATGCTTGCCGTAATCATCGGGATCAATTTTTACGCTTGTTAAAAGCTTTGAATTTTCAAATTCGCCCACTATGATTTTCTCTGCGGAAGAAACATATTTTGCAACAGTAGTTTTATATTCCGTAATCTTTACAATATCGTATTTACCCGAATCATCATTATCTATAAGCTCAATGAAGCCGTTGTTAAGCTTAAAATCATCAACCGTCCAAGAAGCGTATGCTTCACCGTTATATATAACCTTAACAAACGTATCAAAGCTTGCTTTTTTCTCCTTTCCCTGTTCATCGCTGTATTTAATGCCTTTCAGGTCGCTTGATAATATGTTCTCGTCATCAATTTTAACTATATTGTTTTTCTTCTCGCATACATAAAGGAGTTTAGCGTCAAAACCGTCCTGAGGTCTCGTATAAACGACAACGTTTTTGCCAAGAAATTCTTTCATTTGCCCCGGTTTGCAATTTATAAGATTTTCTCCAACATACGCTTTGCCCGCTCCGATAACGCTTTCGCCGTATAAGTTGCTTATGCCGTTATCCGTAACGATATCCTCAAGCGTGCTTATGTTTCTGTAATGACTGAGTATTGTTTCAACCTTATATGTTTTCATACCGACATATCCGTTTGCAACCTCATAAATGCAAAGCACTTTTTCCTCAAGCATTTTGCATATCATATTTATTGCTTCGCCCGCAGTTATATATTTGCCCTTTGTCGTTATAACAGATAAAAGCTTCGTTTCGGATTTTCTTCCCAATGCAGCTTCGTACCCTTCAAAAACTCCGTATCCGAGAGCTTTAAGCGCCATATTTGCCGCATCCGTTTTTGTAAGAAGCATATTTGGCTTATATTCGCTTTTATCCGTAATTTTAAGCCCGACCGCCGTATCCCTGACCCAATCATCGTCATCGGTATCCGCACTTTCAAACATTGAGGCAAGTATCATTGACACAAAAAACTTTTGTGATATACCTTCATCAATTATAATGCTGTCGATATCAATATCAGCAATATCAAGAGCCGACAATAATGCAATATTATTTACCGTTTCTTCGCTTAACGTTTCGTTTTTCTGCGCCGTACCCGTAAAACACAAAACAGTAACAAACATTATTGCCGCCAATACTGTAACCGATATTTTCTTCATACTTACACCTCCTTTTTCATTATCCCAAAAATGTCTCATAAATTACTTTTGCTGCCTGTGCTCTTGTGCAATACGCAAGCGGCATAAATAATCCCTCGTCTGTTCCGTTTATTATTCCGCAAATATAAAGCTCGTTTACGCTTTCTGCCGCGTATTCCGAAATATCACCGAAATCCGAAAAATCCCGTTTTGTTCGTACAGGCTCTTTTTTTATTCCCGATATGTCCGCGGCTCTTTTTACCATAACTGCCATATCCTGCCTTGTAATATTGCTTCCTACGCCAAAGCTTTTTACTCCAATACCGTTTACAATACCTTTTTCATATGCCGAAGCAATGTATTTGTAATGCCATTTGTCTTTGTCCGTATCAATAAAATCACACTCTGCGCTTTCATTATACATTTTCGCGGCAAGAACAAGCATTTTTGTAAACTCTTCACGTGTAACGCTGTTATTCGGATAGAAATTACCGTC
>CACZWD010000038.1 GCA_902784805.1 uncultured Ruminococcus sp.
CACAATGCTTATCTTTTGGTCTTTGGTTCGGAATAGTGTAGTGCTGGCGGTCTATCTCTTGTTTTCGGTTGCTTGCTTCCTTACCGTACATGAGCATTCTCAACGGGCTTAAATAGTATGAACTTATCGTATGCTATCTCCATCCACCTGAATTTGCATAATTTCAAATTCGGATTTGGCTTAACTTCGGCTTAAATTGGTTTAAGGTTTGGCTTAAACACCTTAGATAAGTCCTGTTTAGTTCAGATATAGCAACTTATAGAAAGTTATTAGTCAATCGGTTTCATTGTCGGAAACAACAAAACATCACGTATTGCCGCGGAATCCGTAAGTAACATACACATTCTGTCAATGCCGAAGCCGATACCGCCCGTGGGGGGCATACCGATTTCAAGAGCATTCATAAAGTCCTCGTCTGTTGTGTTTGCTTCTTCATCGCCCTGGGCAAGAAGCTCCTCCTGTGCCTTAAAGCGCTCGCGCTGGTCAATCGGGTCATTAAGCTCCGAATATGCGTTTGCCATTTCCCAGCCGTTCATAAAGAACTCAAAGCGCTCAACATAATCGGGGTTGTCCGGCTTTTTCTTTGTAAGAGGAGAAATTTCAACCGGGTGGTCTGTAACAAAAGTTGGCTGAATAAGCTTATCCTCAACAAATTCCTCAAAGAACAGGCTTAAAATGTCACCTTTTTTGTGATGAGGTTCATATTCCACATGATGCTCGTCCGCCGCCTTGCGCGCCTGCTCAAGGGTAGTGATTTCATTAAAATCGACGCCCGAATATTTTTTAACGGCGTCAAGCATTGTTATACGCTCAAACGGCTTGCCGAGGTCCATTTCTATGCCCTTATAGGTTATTTTTGTTGTGCCTAAAACTTCTTTTGCCACATGGCGGTAAAGATTTTCGGTCAAATCCATCATACCGTGATAATCGGTATATGCCTCATAAAGCTCCATAAGCGTAAATTCGGGGTTGTGCCTTGTGTCAAGGCCTTCGTTACGGAAAACTCTGCCTATTTCATATACCTTTTCAAGACCGCCTACAATAAGGCGCTTTAAGTAAAGCTCAAGAGAAATACGAAGCTTGAAATCCTCGTCAAGAGCGTTGAAATGCGTCTCAAAAGGTCTTGCTGCGGCTCCGCCCGCGTTTGAAACAAGCATCGGCGTTTCAACCTCCATAAAGCCACGCTCATCAAGATATTTTCTGATGCTTGAAATGATTTTCGAGCGTTTTATAAAGGTATCTTTAACGTCCTTATTCATAATAAGGTCAACATAGCGCTGACGATAACGGGCGTCCGTATCGGTAAGACCGTGCCACTTTTCGGGGAGGGGCTTTAAGGACTTTGCAAGAAGTATGATTTCGTGCGCTTTAACGGACATTTCACCTCTCTGCGTTCTGAAAACCTCGCCCTTAACGCCTATAATATCGCCTATATCAAATTTTTTGAAATCAGCATACGGCTCGTCGCCGAGATTGTCACGGCTGACGTAAAGCTGAATATTTGCGTCCTTGTCGCTTACGTTTCCGAAAGACGCTTTACCCATAACACGCTTTGCCATCATTCTGCCGGCTATGGATACCTCTTTGCCTTCAAATTCATCAAAGTTATTAATTATATCAATAATTTTTGTGTCTCTGTCGTATTTTACATTTATAAAAGGGTCCTTGCCGCCCCTCTGCAAATCCGCAAGTTTCTCGCGACGTACTCTCATTACATCGGAAATTTTAATTTCGGGTGTGCCTTGTGTATTGTTTTCCACTTAAAAACCATTCCTTTCCAGAGTAAAAGTTTATTTAAGAATTTCAAGAATTTTAAATTTCTTTGAGCCGGCAGGAGTTTCCGCAACAGCGGTTGAACCGACTTTTTTACCGATGAGCGCTTTCGCAATCGGCGATTCTACCGATATTTTGCCGTTCATCGGGTCGGCGCCGATACTTCCCGTTATTGTAAGCACCATTTCATTTCCAAGTTCCATATTTTTTACCTTTACGGTAACGCCGACATTTACGGTTTTGCCGTCAATACTTTCTGCGTCAACAATTTTGGAATATTTAAGCCTGTGTTCAAGTGTTTTTAAAAGCTCTTCATTTTCAGCCTGTTCGGCTTTTGCCGCGTCATATTCGGAGTTCTCCGAAAGGTCGCCGTAGCCGCGCGCAACGTTTATTTTCTCGGCAATTTCTTTACGCTTTTCATTTTTAAGATAGTCAATTTGTTCTTTTAGTTTATCCTGCTCCTCTTGTGTCATAAGAAATTCTCTTAAATTATCCATTACAAATATCCTCCATATATAAGATTATCAGATTATATACATAAATAATATTATAACACTTTTTATAGTTTTTGTCAAATTTTTCTTTTATTATGTTTTTGAATTTTTGGAAAAAATCCCGTAAGGACTTAAACCTCACGGGATTTTCTGTTATCCGAGCGTAATATTATTGTTTTGAGAGGGTATTTTTTTGTAAATGTTGTCAAAAACCGAGTTATACGCCATAACAGAGCTTGCATATGCCGGGTCTGTGTTGTTGCGTCGTCCGAACATTGTAAGCACATGGTTTAACTGATTTTTGGAAAGCTGATTTATGTCAAGCCCGAGATAATCAGCTTCGCCCTTTATACCGATTGCCATAAAATCAAGCACGCCCTCCGGGGTGTTTAAATATTCTGCAAGAGCTTCGTCATTTGCGGAAAAAGGTACTCCGTAAAGCCTGTCATATGAAGCTTTTGCGTATTTTGCTTTTACAGCGCCCGAAAGAGTTGCTTTATCAGCAATCTGCTTATAGTACATTGAGCCTAAAAGCGAAGCCGGCACGCCGACTTTTGCCGCCACTTGTTCAATAAGATATTTGTTTTTGTCAAAATCATTATAGGCGGTTTCGCTTCGTTTTTCCGAGTTTTTGTACAGAACGGCATCGGGGGAGGAAACACGCACAAGACGTGAAAGCTCGGTTTTTTCATCATCGGTTATTTTTTGCGTATTTATTTTTTTTATAAAATCTTCCTCTTTGCTTATTTTTTCCGTTCCGTCAAGATTAATCTCCCGCACATAATTCTCTCTTTTCGGAGTTGTTCTTGAAGCGGAAAAAATTCTGCCGTCATCCGACGTATGACTGTACAAATCATAAGGATCATTTCCGAGCGGTGTTTTGTTTTCGTTTCGTTTGTAAATCTTTTCACTGTCTGAATTATAATCCACAGTCGAAACATTCGGGGACCGGACGATTTCGTCCGCGAGTTCATTTTTTAGTCTGCTCCTGGCTTCCGCAGACGCTTCATTCGCTATGCTGCTTAGCGTGTCGTCCGCGGAAATCCGGTATTTTAATCGTCTGATTATAATCATTCCTTTCAGTTGTTTAACCGAAAAGTCATGTATTCTCGAGAAAGATTATACCATATGTTTTTTTGAGTAAAATTAAAAAAAACAAAAATTTATACAAAAAAATACACCTTTTGACATTTTTTTTACTTTTGTAAAAAATATTTGTAAAAGGTGCATTAAATTTTTGGATTTTTTTGTTGGTTTTATGCAAACCGTGCAGAGTTTTTACGGCTTAATTCTGCGACATTCAAGATAAAAACGCTTTTCAAACGCCTCGCCTATGGAAAATGTTTTACGGGGCAGAACGCCATCGTTCCTGATTGCGGGGAAAAGGTCGGATTTACGCATCGGCGGCAAGATAAAACCTATTGTATTCTTTGATGCGGAAAGCTGCTTTACAATATCCTCGCCATGTATATAATCTATACGCGCGTTTGTTTTTTTAATATAGTTGTCAAGGAAATTTTGAAGCGTTCCGACTTCAAGGGTGTGAGAGGGATTTTTTATTGTTATCATAAGCTCTTTTCCGCCAAAAACCGCCTTTATATGCTGACCTTCAGCGTTTCCGATAAATGCGGAAGGTTCAGCTTTCAAAAGAGCGTTAATAAGAGATTCGGGCTCAGTATCAAAAATCACTCTGTGAATAGGCTCAAATTCCATGGATTCGTCATGAATATTTACAATTTCGGCAAGGGCGTAGCGCGCCGGGTGAGTATTTCTTTCACTTTCCGAAAGATTGGTTTTTATTTTTTCCCAGCAGGCTTTTGCGGTCGCAAGAGAGTGATTTCCATCGCCCATAGCGAAAAGAAGCGGGTTTTCACCTTGCAAGTTCGCAAGTTTTTGAAGACCCGTGCATATACTCTCGGTATCTTTTATAAGATATCCTTTTATATGACCGCTGCCTAACATAAGGTCAAAATCGTAGAGCTTTTCAAGCCTTTTTGCGTTAATGCTTTCAATAATTTCACGTTTTTTATCATCAATAAGAATCATAATATGAGGCAGTTCAAGGGGAGCATCAATTCTAATCTTTACTCGCGGCGGTATGCGTTCCTCAACGGTTCCTTCAGTTGCCCTTATAAGCGATTTGGAATTTGCTGAGTAATCGTAAGCCTCGAGGTCAACCGCCCCGACAATCCCTCGCCTTATTCTGCCGCCGCCAATAGTACGCTCAACATATATAAGAGAGTTTTTATATTCGTTAAAAAGCCCTTCACTGATATATTGCGTCATATGACGGTTTATGTCATTAATACGCGCGGAATTATCGCTTGATAAAAATATTTCCGGAAAAGTAATATTAAAAGTCGAAGGTTTATCTCCGACAACTTTTTTTACATTGTCCCAGTATTCGGGCTGCGAGGTATATTGGTCACAAGCCACAACGCTCCAGGCTGTCATATCGGTATTTTTCGGCAATAGTATATCTGCCGGTTTAAAGCAGGTTTTAACATTATTTGTCATTTTTTATTATTCCTCTCAAATTTCCACTTTTAACTTTAACTGTAAACATTTTCACGATTTTTAAAAAGCGGAAGCTGCAAGGCAAATGCCTTGCAGCTTTCTATTTTAGCAGTTTAGGCTTATTTCTTTGTAATTGTAACCTCTTGTGTTTCTTCGTTCCATTCAACGTTCGCGGATAATGCTTCCGCAATAAACCTTACAGGCGTATATGTGCGGTCGTTCTCAATAAACGCGGGGCTGTCAAGAGCTGTTTCAACTCCGTTTATATAGGCTTCTGTCCGACCTATGAAAATTTCGATTACAGTGCTTCCGTTTGTGATTGTAACCTTCTTTTCGTCTGCATTCCATTCCACTGTCGCGCCCAGATTTTCGGCTATAAATCTTGCCGGAAGCATGGTACGGTCATTACGGATAATCGGTGCAACATCGTTTTCGACATCTTTACCGAAGGCTTTGGCATTTTTGCTGCCGATTTTAAGAATCAGCTTTCCGTCGTTCGGCTCTATAACGGTTATCGGAGCAATTGTTCCGCCGCTTGATTTTCTGCCGCCGCCTGATGAGGAACCGGAGCTTGCGGCTTTTATGTCGATATATCCGTCCGAAGCTTCCGATTCAAGTTTGGTTGAAGCATTTTCAGTTTCTGTGTAAATATCGGTATATATTACTTTTATGGGCGATTGACCGGTTTTTGCGGCGTCTTTTATGTTAAAGCGAACCTTGCATAAAAGACCGTTTGCGTCAACGGGCGTAGCCGAAGCCGCAGCTATACCGAGATACGAAGCATCAGTACTTAATGTACCAACCATAACAGTAAAGTTTATATCACCTTTATCCGCAATTTCGGCGTAGTTGATATATTCAAGCGCTTCTTTATCAAAAGAAAAACGAATGGTAATAGAGTTTATCGGGGTTTTGGACTCAACATTTATCGGAAGAGATACCATATCTCCTTGTTCGCCGCTGACAGTGCCAACGGTAATCTTTACTTTTTCAGCTGTTGAAGCCGCGTCGGATTCTTCCGCAAAAGCACAAACGGACATGATCATAAGTGCCGCGAGAAAAATAAAAAATGTTTTTTTCATTGGTTTTTCAATTCCTTTCATAGCCTCTTTTAAAGAGTAAATTATTCTTTCTATAATTTTACAACATATTTGCCGAAATGTCAATAGTTTTTAATGCCAAAAATGTTGTATTTGCAAAAAAAATAAAAATTATTTTGTAAAAATATTGAAAAGAAATAAAATATATGGTAAAATAGAAACAGTATTTTAAACGGGAGCTGATTAAAATTCCTATACTTAACAGAGAAGATATAAAAGAAAAAGAAAAATTTAATAAATTCGTCCTTGAAAACGGGGATATTACACAAACAACATATTGGGGAGAGGTTAAGTCAAACTGGCAGTATGAAGGCGTTTATCTTGAAAGAAACGGTGAAATTTACGCGGCTATGCTGCTTCTTATACGAAAGCTGCCGATAGTGGGAAAATCGCTTGCGTACAGCTCAAAGGGACCCGTATGCAATGTTTTTGACAAAGATGTTTTTATGAGGCTTATAAAAGAAGCGGAGCCTTTAAAAAAGAAATACAAGCTTTTTTCAGTCAAGTTTGATCCCGAAGTGCTTTGCGCGAAAGAAAATGAGGATTATTTCAAAAAGCTCGGCTTTAAGGTGAAAAGCGGACATAAGCACCTTCATGACTACGCGCAACCCAAATTCAATATGGTACTTAATACAGACGGCAAAACCGAGGACGGGCTTATGAGCGAATTCAGCAACAAAACGCGCTACAATATAAGGCTCGCATACAGAAAAGGCGTAACCTGCCGCTATGACAACAGCGTAGAAAGCGCTGCGAAATTCCATGAAATATACAAAATAACCGCAATAAGAGACAGCTTCTCTTACCGTGACAGAGAATATTTTGAAAATATGGTAAACGTAATACCGAAAGAAAATCTGCGTATATATTTTACGGAACACGAGGGCGACGTGCTTTCAGCGGCGGTTTGCGTTAAAAGCGGTGATAAAATGTGGTATATGTACGGGGCAAGCAGTAACGAAAAGCGTAATCTTATGCCGAATTACGCCATGCAGTGGGAAATGATAAAATGGGCGCTCGAAAGCGGCTGCAAGCGTTACGATTTCGGCGGCGTTTTTGTGCTTGACAAGGAAAACGGGCTTTATAAATTCAAAAAAGGCTTTTGCGATAAAGAGGAAACCCGCGAATATCTCGGCGAAACGGATATGGTTTATTCCAAAATCTGTTTTTTCGCTTACGATAAAATCCTGCCGTTTATGCAGAGCTTTAAGCGCGGTATTTTTAAGCTGATAAAGAGGTAAAATGAAAATGAAAAACAACAAATTTTTTCCCGAAATATACGGAAACTTCGGTTTTGGCTGTATGCGCCTGCCTATGAAGGGCGATAAAGTGGATTATGAGCTTTTTTGCCGTATGACGGACGAATTTATCGGCGCGGGCTTTAACTATTTTGATACGGCGCATGGATATATCGGCGGCAAGTCGGAGCTTGCGATAAGGGACTGTGTGGCAAAACGCTATCCGCGTGAAAAATTTGTTCTGGCAAATAAACTTTCCGAGCCGTATTTCAGCAAACAGGAGGATATCCGCCCTTTTATTGAGCAGCAGCTCTCATGGTGCGGAGTGGATTATTTTGATTTTTACCTTATGCACGCGCAGGATAAGAAAAATTATGTGAAATATAAACGCTGTAAAGCGTATGAAACGGCTTACAGCTTAAAAAAAGAAGGGCTTATACGTCATTTCGGCATTTCTTTCCATGATAAGGCTGATGTACTCGATATGCTGCTGACGGAACACCCCGAGCTTGAATTTGTGCAAATACAGTTTAACTACGCAGATTATGAGGACGCTTCCGTAGAAAGCAGAAAAGTGTATGAGGTTTGTGAAAAGCACGGTAAACCGGCTGTTGTTATGGAGCCTGTCAAGGGAGGCAGTCTTGTAAATCTTCCGCCGGCAGCGGATAAAATCCTGCGTAGTTTAAACGGCGGCAGCAACGCAAGCTACGCTCTTCGTTTTGCGGCAAGCTTTCCGGGCATTTCCTTGGTGCTTTCCGGTATGAGCGATATGGCTCAGATGCAGGACAATTTAAGAGCAATGAAAAATTTTAAGCCCCTTAATGAAACCAAAATGACGGCAGTAGAGGCTGTCTGCGCTGTTTTTAAGGAGCTGAATATAATTCCCTGCACCGCCTGTCGTTATTGTATTGAAGAAAATATATGTCCGAGAGGCATCAGAATACCCGATATGTTTTCTTCGCTCAATGCATACGAGGCATTTCATAATTGGAATACAAAATATTATTACAGCAGCGTTCTCACGGATGAAAGCCACGGAAAGGCTTCGGACTGTATAAAGTGCGGAAAGTGCGAAAAAGTCTGTCCTCAGCATCTGGAAATCCGGCAGCTGCTTGAAGCTGTAGCGAAAACGTTTGAATAGGCAAAAGGAAGCCGGTACGCCATGATTTGCTGAATTTTTAAGGTATCGGGTTTTTGTTGTCAGGAGAAGCGGTCCCTTGACATATAAGCTGTTGAAAAGAGGATTTGAGGGGTGGACACGACCGAAATGTTACAAAAATGGCACGTCCCCCTGATACGCACTGAAACAACTTGCAAATCATTAAGCCATGCTTTAATATTCGTACTTATTAAAAATATATTGTGAAGATATATAATTTAGTATATTACTATTGCTTTTGAAATAATTATATGGTATAATATAATATATAACTTTTTGAAAGGCGGTATTTGCTTATGGAATCAAACAACAAAAAATTAATCAAACTCCTCGGTGCTTTGGGCGTTCTTGAAACAGAATTAATAACGAAGGATAACCCCAAAACTTTAGGCGATATAACATATTCGGTTACCAATATTATGGGAGATAGCCTTAACGAATACAGGGTTCTAAAGAACAATGTAGATGACGAAACGGTAAACCTACTCTTAAAAGCTGAACAACTCAAAACACTTAGAAGCATTCAAAAGATGCTTAAATTTTTCGTCATATTAACAATAATTTCGTTAGTATGTGCTTTTATATTAAGCTTGAAATAGGTAGCATATTTTTTTGTGGTATATTTGCGCTGGGTAAAACTATGAAGGAATGGCACTGCAATAACTGTAACAGTGATTTTTAAAGGAGTTTTAATGCCTACAGACAACAAGTATGAACTTTCTCAAATTGGTCTTAGCGAGCAAGAAATAACTAAGTACGTTATTGCACTATTAGTCGGTTTGTGTAGGTAAGTATAAATTATTAAATGGTACGGTAAAGACTTCGTCTTTTGAGTTTATGACGGCAAAATCGTGAAGTATTTTAACAACAAAAGCCTTATTATACGAAGAGCTTTCGTCCGGAATGTAATAGGTTCTGCCAACCTCAACAAAATCGGCTTGTTTATACGGTTTCACTCACGTTATCTCCTTTCATATGGATGTATTTATAAAGTACACATAGCAAAACAGTCCCCGCAAGGGTGCTGTTAGTTTATGTATAGGGGTGTTGAGTGTATCTACCACCGTTGTCTAAGTGTTTCTGATGTTTTTTATATTGACAACCTTTAACAAATATGCTATAATATTTTGCGTGGAAGCCCACCATCTGAGTCGAGTTCCTTTTGCTTTGCCATAAGCTTCTCCTTGTAGATGGTGATGGTTAAAAAAGACGGTTGCCTTTCATCCCCGCTCGGGCGGAATGGAGGCGAGTGTATAGCCCTTGACGGGAAATCTTTCTCGAAGGGAGGCTGATACATATTACTTTACTTAAATTGGCGGCTATCTGCAATATCATAAGTCTTGCTTATGCAATTCTCAAAGATATAGTGGTAGCTCAAATAAAGAAAAAGTGAGCCGTCTGCTGCAACAGATTGGCTCACTTGACTGAGGTATAACCTCATCAAAGTGTGTTCAGTTGTATCGTGGCAACCGTCTTGGGTTTCCACATTTTCTATAAACATTATAATACATATTTTTAAAAATGTCAATACTTTTCTCCAAAAAACTTTAAGACTTTTAAGTTCCATTTTCAATTTTCAACTAAAATTTACTCTTTCGGAATAATCGGATAAAGCTGAATTGTATTTCCGCCGTCAACCACAAGCTCCGCTCCAGTTGTGTTTCTCGCGTGAGCCGCGAAGTACCATACGGCGTCCGCAATATCGCTGCCTACGGCAACGTCGCAAAGAGGCGTAAACCTTGAAGGCACGTTTTTATAAAAATCGGGGTTTTTAACCCATCTGTCTGTTTTTATCATACCCGGAAGCACAGCGTTTACTCTTATGTTATATTTGCCGAGGTCAAGCGCCAAAGCCCTCATCATACCGAGCTGTCCGCCCTTTGACGCGGAATAGGCTATCCTGTTCGGAATGGCGCGGTATGCCGTGTTTGAATTAACAAAAACAATGCTTCCGCCGCCGCCCACCTTCATACGCTTTGCGGCATTCTCGCAAAGGCAGTAATTCCAAGTCATATTTGTGTTTATTACGCGCATAAAATCCGTCAGCGGATTTTCAAATATTTCAATATTAAGCCCCTGGTCCGCAGCGTTTAAAACAAGCGTTTCAATGAATATTCCTTTTTTGTCCAAATCTTCAAAAAGAGCTTTTACCGCTTCCTCGTCAACGGTTCTTTCGTCTTTGAGGGAATCAATGGCATAACCCCAAATATTAACATTCTTAAAAGCCTCTTTATACTGTTTCTCACATTCCTTCACGGTGTCGGGGTTTCTGCCCGTGAAAACAACGTCATAGCCCTCGGAGGCAAATTTATTGACTATATCAACACCTGTATTTTTGCACGCTCCCGTTATTAAGACAGTTTTTTTCATTTTTAAAATCATTCCTTTTATTTCACTCTGTCATATACTCTTACGAAATCAACCACAAACGCGTCGGGCAGAACAGCTTTTGTAAGAATTTCAACGGGCTTGCCGCCCCACAAATTCGAATGACCGTCTTCACCCGCGCCTTTTCCGAAGCTTCGGTTATATCCATGACATTCCGTAGATACAAGGATAAACTGTTCAACCTGTGAAACAGGAACCTCGGGCGGTCCCTGCCAGCCGATTTTCTTTCCGTCCGCGTAAAAAGTATATCCGCTTTCGTCCCAGTCAACGCCGTAATAATGCCAGCCGTCTTCTGTTTCCACATAAGGATATTTGAAATGACCGGGCCATACGGAATCCTTGCCGTAGCCGTTATAGCCGTTTCCGCAAACTATTAAACCTTCCGTGTGCTGACGGTAATTCTCCATAATATCCGTTTCCACGCCGCAGTATCTGGCGTCGGGATGTGAACCTATACCGGGCGCCTGAAGCCAGAAAGCGGCGTGCCAGCCCGGATTTTTCGGAAGACGGCAGCGTATTTCGTAGTAACCGAATTTATGCATAAATTTTGCCGGCTGAAATTTGCCGAAAGGCCAGAAACGGTCCGAATCTTTTGGTATATCGTAAGTAAGAGAGCCTGTCTGGAGGTGACCCGAAAAGTCGGAAAACACCTAATTCCGGTCAAAATAGTGCCTATTTTACCGAGAAGAGTCATGATAGATTAAGGCTCGCAAAGCGAGCCCTTAATCTTTTATGATCGAACGGAAAGGAGGTGCCGGTGATGATCAAAGGAAAAGTAATCCAGCCCTCCGGCAGCAGCGGAAAA
>CACZWD010000039.1 GCA_902784805.1 uncultured Ruminococcus sp.
GGTCACGGCAAGTCACTCGGCTCGCTTGCAAGCGCACTCGCTGTCGCTTGGTTGCCTACCAACCTTTTTCGGGTATGCGCCTTCGGCGCTTCTTTATTATGTAGGAACTCACCTGAATTCGAGATAATTTCCGAAATAACAAAAATGGCACATTATACCCACGCCTGCAGATGGAGCTTCGTTCAAAAGCTTTTTTATCAAATACTGTAAAAATGAGGACTGTTGCGCTTGCAACAGTCCTCATTTTTTTACTTTTATTTTGTTTTAATATGCTTTATCACCACACACTGTCATAGTTTGTAATTATACTTGCTATTGCCGCGCCGAAAACAACAACTAACAAAATGGTCAGGATAATGCTTATGGCTGTGAGTATAAGCTTTGCCTTTGCCCAATTTCTGAAGGTTTCGTCTTTTGTATTATCGCCCATCCATACAAAAAGCATAATTAAATATACAAGCCCGCCCACAATCGGGATAAACGGAATAAGCATACGACCTATCCAGCCGCCTATACCCATGTGCTGAGGCTGATAATAACCTGCTCCCTGCGGCGGCATACCGCCTGCCATATTATTGCTTTGATTTACGTTATTGCTTACCGCGTCTTGCTGCGGCGCCGCGGCAGATACTTCTGTGCGTACTCCGCAATTTGTGCAGAATGCAACGTTATCGGGAATTTCCGCTCCGCATTTTTTGCATATCATTTTCATTTCATCCTTTCGTTTCTTATTTTAAAAAATTAAAGCTCATTTATGTATCTGCAAGCCGCAAGCGCTGCCGAAGTGCCGTCCGCCGCCGCTGTTGTAAGCTGACGAATTTGTTTGCTTCTGCAATCACCGGCGACAAATATGCCCGGCGTTTTTGTTCCGCAGCTTTCATCGGAATCAAAATACCCGTAGCTGTTTAAATCGGCAAGCGATTTAAACGGCTCGTTTTCGGGAATAAGCCCTATTGCCACAAAAAGCCCGTCACAGGAAATTTCCTGTTTTTCAAGGGTATCTCTGTTTTCGATTTCAACGCCGCAAAGCCCTCCGTCATTTGTTATAAAACGGTTGATTTTTATATTTGTTATTCCCTTAACGTTTTGTCTTGTAAAAAGCACATCTTGCAAGCGCTGTTCGCCTGTATATTCCGGTAAATCCTGCAAAACTGTAACTTCTTTACATTTTTCCGAAAGAAGAATTGCTTCCTGAAGCGCCGAATTTCCTCCGCCGGCAACACAAACCGTTTTACCCGCGTAAAAATCCCCGTCACATACAGCGCAGAAGGATATTCCCTCGCCGACAAGCTCATTCTCTCCTTCAAGCCCCAGCATACGGTGACGAACACCTGTAGCGATTATCACGGCTTTTGATTCATATTTTCCGCCTTCTTCGGTTATTACAATTTTTCTGTCCGCTTCCGATTTTATTCCGGTAACAGTTTCAATTTCAATTTCCGCTCCCTGCGCCAAAATCTGCTCCATAACGCTGTCCGCAAACTCGTTGCCGCTCATGGATAACGTCCCCGGATAATTTTCAACCTTAGGCGAATGAGTTATCTGCCCGCCAAAACTGCTTTTTTCTATTACAAGAGCTGTTTTGCCGTTACGAAGTGCGTAAAGCGCCGCCGTCATTCCGGCAGGACCGCCGCCGACAATTATTATATCATACATAGGAACACAAGACCTTTCGCATTTTTAAACTTAGCCTGATGGCGCTAGGGCTGTGACAAAACGCACAGCCCCCTGCACTTATTATTTTAATTCTGCATAAGCCAGCCCTTAATTTCGGAGACACCGCGGTATTTTTCAAAAGAAGCCCCGTTTGTGAGAACAAGTGTGGGCGCCTGCTTTATACCGTATTTTTCCACAAGCTCTTTTTCCTCGTTTGCGTTAAGCGCCGTATATTTTATACCTGCCTTTTCAAGTAACGCGCCTGCCGCCTTACAGTTAGGACAAGTCGGTGTTTTAAATAATATCGCGCCGCAGTTATCATTTGAAATTTCAACCGCTTCGCTCGGAGACGAAACACTTACAGGCTCGTCAACGGGTGCCGGATTAGGACCTGTGTGGTTAAGCTTTGACCTACCGATATCATATACCTTACGGTCTTTATATTCCTGCGCTTTACCGTCGTTCCAATTCTGAATAGGACGGTAATAGCCTGTAATACGGCTGTAAATTTCCGTTTTCTGTCCGCAAATCGGGCATATACCCTGTTCGCCCGTCAAATAGCCGTGGTCTTTACATACCGAATATGTGGGTGACATTGTATAATACGGAAGTTTATAGTTTTCGGCAATTTTACGCACAAGGTTTGCCGCTGCTTTCCAATCGGGAAGTTTTTCGCCGAGAAAAGCATGGAAAACTGTACCCGATGTGTAAAGAGTCTGTAAATCGTCCTGAATATCAAGCGCCGAGAAAACATCCTCCGTATATCCCACCGGAAGGTGAGATGAATTTGTATAATACGGCGTGCCGTTCATATTTGCGGTAATAATATCCGGGAAATCCTCCTTGTCGTGTTTCGCGAAACGATACGTTGTCGATTCCGCCGGCGTTGCTTCAAGATTGTAAAGGTCGCCGTATTTTTCCTGATAATCGGATAAGCGCTCACGCATATGATTAAGCACGTCGCGTGTAAAGCGCTGAGCTTTTGCGTCCGTAAGGTCCGCCCGAAGCCATTTTGCATTCAGACCAACCTCATTCATACCGATTAAGCCTATTGTTGAAAAATGGTTTGCAAACGTGCCGAGATAGCGCTTTGTATAAGGATAAAGTCCCTGTTCAAGCAGCTTTGTTATTACTGTTCGTTTCGTTTTAAGGCTGCGTGCCGAAATATCCATAAGGTTATCAAGCCTTGCGTAAAAATCTTTTTCATCTTTGGCAAGATAAGCAATTCTCGGCATATTAATCGTAACAACGCCGATTGAACCTGTTGATTCACCCGAACCGAAGAAACCTCCCGATTTTTTGCGAAGCTCACGAAGGTCAAGCCTAAGACGGCAGCACATTGAACGCACGTCGCTCGGCTCCATATCGGAGTTTATGTAGTTCGAGAAATACGGAGTACCGTATTTTGCCGTCATTTCAAAAAGAAGCTTGTTGTTTTCTGTTTCGCTCCAATCAAAATTACGTGTGATTGAATAAGTCGGAATGGGATATTGGAAACCTCTGCCGTTGGCGTCGCCTTCAATCATAACTTCAATAAACGCCTTGTTTACCATATCCATTTCCTTCTGGCAATCGCCGTAAGTGAAATCCATTTCCTCGCCGCCTATTATCGCGGGAAGGTTTTTAAGGTCTCCCGGCACTGTCCAGTCAAGCGTAATGTTTGAGAAAGGCGCCTGCGTACCCCAGCGACTTGGTGTATTAACACCGTAAACAAATGACTGTATGCACTGTTTAACCTCTTTTTGCGTAAGGTTATCTACCTTGACAAAAGGAGCAAGATATGTGTCAAACGATGAAAACGCCTGCGCGCCTGCCCATTCGTTCTGCATTATGCCGAGGAAATTAACCATCTGATTGCAAAGCGTTGAAAGATGATTGGCTGGTGATGACGTGATTTTACCCGGAACACCGCCAAGACCTTCCTGAATGAGCTGTTTTAAGCTCCAGCCAGCGCAGTATCCCGTAAGCATTGAAAGGTCATGCAGATGTATTGCCGCGCTGCGGTGAGCTTCGGCTATTTCATCGTCATAAACCTCGCTGAGCCAATAATTCGCGGTTATCGCACCCGAATTTGAAAGAATAAGCCCGCCTACCGAATATGTAACGGTGGAATTTTCCTTCACCCTCCAGTCGTTTATTTTAAGATAGTTATCGACAATCTCTTTATAATTCAGAAGGGCGGAATTGACATTACGAACCTTCTCACGCTGCCTGCGGTACAAAATATACGCCTTGGCAACGTCCGCGTATCCCGACTCGGACAAAACTTTTTCTACACTGTCCTGGATATCCTCCACCGTAATTTTATCTTCTTTTATTTTGTTTTCAAAATCCGCAGTCACATGGAGAGCTATCATATCCACAACGCTGGGATGATATTGTTTTCCGAGAGCTTCAAAAGCTTTTGTTATGGCATCGCTGATTTTATTTATGTTAAAATCAACAATTTTTCCGTCTCTTTTTACAACCTGATACATGTCTGTTTCTCCTTTTTATATTATTTTTCATCAAATTTTTTACAAAGACAAGTTACAAGTATCATTATAACATTAAGAAAGAGATTTGTCAATATATTGTGGTTATTTTTTTAAAATTTTTTTTAAAAAACAATATATAGTTGTTCAAATTCCCCGAATTTCTGTTTTAGACACATATTTTTTCACAATCGCGGCGTATTTTTCAAGCTCATCTCTTCCGGGCGCATGTAAATTTCCGAAAGGAACGGTGTCCCTGTCCGTAAACGCCTGAAGAAAATATTTTCTCCCGCCTTTTATCATCTTACCGATTTCTTCAAAATCCTTTTCCGAATGAAATTCGCTCACAACAGTAGTGCGAAATTCGTAATCCTTTGCTTTTTCCATTATTATACCAATGCTTTTTTTAATTACGGAAATGTCGATTTTGTCAATTCCGCAGGTTTCGGCATATTTTGAAGGGCTGTTTTTTATGTCCATGGCGACATAATCCGCAAGCTTTTTATCTAAAATATTTTCAAGCATTGTGGGGTGATAGCCGTTTGTATCAAGCTTTACGGCAAATCCAAGCTCCTTTATTTTTGCAAGAAAATCCGGAAGCTCCTTATGCATACAAGGCTCTCCGCCTGTTATCGCAACGCCGTCAAGCAGCCCCTTTCTGCCTGAAAGGAACTTAAAAAACTCATCATCTGTCATAACTGCTTTCGCGCTGCTGTCCGCAAGCTCAAAATTATGGCAAAACGGACAGCGGAAATCGCAGCCGCCGAGAAACACTGTACACGCTACGTGACCCGGAAAATCAAGCAGCGTCATTTTTTGAAGCCCATGCAGTTTCATCTTAAAAAATCTCCTTTTTAAATTGCGGCAAGAATATGCATATTTCTAAGCTCTGAATCCTCTATGCCGTCGTTTACGGAATAAGCGTGCTTTTCAAGGTCGCCGCAGCTTGCTTTTGTAATGCCTCGGTTTATAAGCTCCGCTGTAATATCCGAAGAAATGCTCTCGATTAAAATATATTTTTCCTCACATATATTTTTGCCGTTACCGCTTGAAATAAGATATTCAAGCGTTTCAGAAAGCTCCGAAAACTTTTTGAGCTCTCTTAACGCCTTAAAACTCCATTTATAATAAGGCATATATCTTTGATTCAGTAAAAAAATCACCGCCATCGCGCTTTTTACAAATTCAAACGCGGCAAGCTGTGCCGCCGCGGTTTCCCCGTGACCGATACACCGCTTATAATTATACTGCCCCGACTGTGCCATAATCAGAAGCTGTCCGGCAAGCTTTTTAAGAAAAATATCTTCGGGATAAAATTCAAGCTTTTCCCTTATTTTTGATACCTCACCGTAATTGTCAAAAAATATTTCGCCGTTTGTAACCTCCAAAAGCGCCTGCTGCGGAACAGTCAGCCAGCCGCTTAAACTCAAACTGCCGTCGGGCGAGCCGATTTTTTCATCAAAAAATTCATCTGTGCGAAAAACTCCGTGCCTTGCCCCGCCGACGGGCTGCATCAAAGCCCTTTTAAAGCCCATAAACTCTTTAGGGAGCTTTGCGTACGCGCGTTCAAGCAAAAACGCCGTTCTGCGGTCAATAACATCTTCACCCGGCAAAAAAATACAAAAGCCCGGCTCAAAATCGTGGTCTTTAGAAATATCGTCATCATAGCCCAGACACTCCGAGCCGCTGCCGAACATTCCCGCCGCAAGATACGGCATAATCTCTTTAAATTCATCAAGCATAGGCTTGCCGTATGCTTCGTAAAACGCCCTTGAAAGTTCAAGCCCTTTCATTATATATATTCTCCATTCTCTTGTTTAACTCGTCCGCCGCGAGAAAATAACCGTAATACGAAAAAGTCGGCGCGCATTTTTCGCATACAAAAGCATAATACCCGTCACGCTCCGCGGAGGAATCGTTAAGAAGGTCATACGCCTTATCAAGAAGCGAGAAAATCTGCTTTTCACCCTGCTCCATACCGATTTCGTCCTCAATAGCGTTTGCGCGGTTAAGGCAGGTAATCGCCTGTTCAAGCACGCCGCCCTTAACCTTTCCCATAAGCTCCATGGCTTTATCGTAATAAACGTATGCCTCTTTAAACTGTTTTAAAGTTACAAGAGTAAGCGCCATATTATTATAAAGACCGCCAAGAAGCCGGTGCTGTACAGCTTTGCTTTCCTCATAGATTTTTTTTGCTTTTTCAAAAAACTTCAGAGCGTCCCCGTTTCTTTCAAAAGCGTTGTATGCCGTAGCGATATTTATATATGTAGTGCCCGCGCTGACAGTATTTCCCATATCAAGCTCTTTTAAAAGCGATAATGCCGCATCGGCGTTTTCAAAAGCTTTTTCCTTGTTGCCGGTCTTGCGGTAATGCCCAATATATTCATTCCTTATCATAAGCTCGCCTTTTTTATCTCCGCCGAGCTTCGCCTCCTTAAGCCAGTAGGCAAGATGCTTTTCCGCCCCATCATAATCACGGCGGCTCATATATTCGTTCATTTTGTCAATTATACGCTGCTGCGGCACAGGCTTTACGGACGGTTTCGCTCCGTAGGGCTCGTCACACAGCAGACAACGAGGCTCTGCGTAATCTTCGGGTTTAAGATATTCATATTTTTTTTGCATATTTTCTCCCTCTCTTGCTATTATGTATCCGATTCAAAAATATATAATATATTATCATCTGCCGAATAAACGCCCGCAATATAATTAAACGAATACTCGTGTATTCCCGGAAATTCGGCACTATGATTATGCTTATCATAAAAGCAGTAATATCCGTTTTCCGTTTCGGGAACCTCACCTTCCAAAAGTCCCGAACTAAAATAACCCTCCGCGCCGCCAAACAAAATGTTTTTGCTTTGTTCGTCTAATTTTTTCCAATTTTCGTTATTTTCGGTATCTTTTTTAACAAGCTTCGTTTCTTCTTCCGATAAAACGTATTTTTGTATCCGTGAGCCGTCCCCGTTAAAACCTCCGTGAGTATCGTTGTCGTAATCGGGGCTTCTTTGCGGAACATACACTTTTAATCTTGCACGGTATTTGTTTGCATAAGTTGTTTTAAAATCGTTGCTTATGTTATAACGCACGCCGTCAATTACGACGGTTTCGTTATCTTCCCAGCTCACCGAAGGATTTACGCTCCAGTCTCCTGTCCATATTGCTTTACGCTGTGAAATGAGCTTTCCCGCAATTAAAGAAATAGTGTTTTTGTCGTTATATACCTCTACGTAGGTATCGCCGCCAAGCGCCCCCTCGTCATTTGAAATAACCCTTGCGGCAAATGTTTTGTCGGGAGATTTTACGGTCTGTAAAATTTTGGTTTCTCCCAAAGGCTCAAAAACAAAACCCAAAAAGAAAAAAAGGATAAGTCCCAATAACGCTATAGGTCCCGTCAAAAAAAAGGCAACCAAAAGTTTAAGCCATTTTAAGGAATTGTATATAAAAAATATTACAAATGAAAATGTCATTATCGCCGCAAACATTATTGCATAATATGCTATATCATATGTTTTGTAATTTACGCTGAAATCAAATGAAAAATACAGAGTTACCGCAAACAGCATTGCGGGTAAAAACATAAAAGAGGCGAATATTTTTGAGGCTTTGCCGGAAACTGCCTTGCTTCTGCCCGAAAAAACCGCCGCGAACACTGTAAGCGCAATATAAAGGCCAAAAAAAACCGCGTAATTTTTTGGTCTGTACATATAATTCAACGAGTACAACATATAATTTACTGCCGACCAGACAAGCAGTGTAACAGTGTAAATTATATTGCAATTCTTTCTTATTCCGTTCAAACAAGCCTCTCCTTCCGATAATATCAATATTTAATATTATTATACCACATATTTATCGGTTTTTCAACAATAAAAAGTAAAAAGCGCGCAAAATCCGTCATGGACCCACACGCTTTTGAATGATTATCTGTTTATTATTTTATTAACGGCATCAAGCGTTATTTTAATATCGTTTAACGTATTGAAACAACCGGGTGTAAGGCGAACTGTCCCCTGCGGCATTGTACCGTACGCGCTGTGCGCCGAAGGCGAGCAGTGAAGCCCGCTTCGGCAAGCAATGTCATATTTTTCGTCAAGTGCCGCCGCGATTTCCGAAGGCTGCATATTTTTTGCCGAAAAGCTTATGACCGCGCCAAAATTTTTAAGGTCCGGCGCAGTTACCTTTACATTTTTCATATTCATAAGCCCTTCCCGCAGCATTGATGTAAGCTCTGTTTCCACACGTAAAATTTCTTTATGTGTCTTTACATACCGTGCGCCCTCCAAAAGCCCCGCTATGCCGTAAAGATTAAGCGTTCCGCTTTCATAGTAATCGGGCAAAGTCACAGGCTGGCTCATACTCTCCGAATCGCTGCCCGTACCGCCGTAGCAAAGAGGCTTTGGCTTTATTCCGCACAGATAAACCGCGCCTGTTCCCTGCGGTCCCAAAAGCCCTTTATGTCCGGGAAACGCGAGCGAAGCGCGGAGCTTTTTAACATCAATATTAAAATGTCCTATTGACTGCGAGCAATCAATTAGCAGAGGTATTTTCTTTTTTTCGCATATTTCCGAAGCAAGGTAAATATCGCTTACCGCGCCGCTTACATTTGAAATATGATTTATTATTACAAGTCCTGTGTCCGCGTCAATTTCCGAAAGCGCCGAAATATTCGCTTTCCCCTCTTCATCAAGCGGCAAAACGTTTATGTCTGCTCCCATTGCATAAAGCGGTCGCATTACCGAATTATGCTCATACGGCGAAACAGTAACCTTTTCGCCGTTTTTTACGCAGCCTTTTATAATGATATTCAGCCCTTCTGTTGCGTTTTTTGTAAATATTATTTCTTCCGGATTATCCGCGTTTATAAGTTCCGCTATTTCGGCACGGCAAAGTGTGGCTATTTCCATAGCCTCTCTCGCTTTTTTGTGCGCGGAGCGTCCCGCGCCTCCTCCTATACTGCGCATATAATCTTCAACCGCCTTATATACAGGCGGCGGTTTTGGAAATGAAGTCGCGCCATTATCAAGATATATCGTTTCTATCACCTCTTTTTTCTAACTTGTTCCGAGCGGCAGCTTACGGTAACGGTTCGGACCTTCGGTTTCGGTATCAAGATATATTCCCCTGCTTTTTATCCCCGAACGCTCTAAAAATTTTTCCGCTTCACCTGCCGCGCGGCTTTCTGTTCTTACGCTGTAACCGCAGCCGGAAGGCGCGAGTCTTGACGGCGTACCGATAACCTTTGCGCGAAAGCCTTTTCCGGCAAGCGCCTCTTTCATTCTTACAGCGCTTGTCGAGGAAGAAAACAGAATAATAATATTATCCATCTTACTCTCTCCTTAAAATAAGAGTTTACGGAAGACTTAAATTTTTATTATGTCCCCCTTTATTATATTATTCAAATATATTTACTTGGGTGTCACAAAAAAGAATATTATGTCATTTTTTGTCAGTAACAAAGCATATTATTCTAATATGAGGTGATTATATGATATCTGTGCTGCTTGCCTCCGTATGGGGCTTTCTTACAAACAATATTATCTTCTTCGCCTGCTACATAGGCTCAGGCAATACCTTCCCGCCGCCGCTTTCAAAAGCTGAAGAAGCAAAGCTTATAACCATGCTTGACAGCGGCAGCAAAGAAGCCCGCGACAAGCTTATCGAGCATAATCTCCGGCTTGTTGCTCATATCGCGAAAAAATATACCGTAGGCGGTCACGATGCCGATGATTTACTTTCAATCGGAACAATCGGGCTTATTAAAGGCGTTTCAAATTTCAGCTCAGCAAAAAAAACAAAGCTAAGCACCTTTCTTGCCAAATGCATACAAAACGAAATCCTTATGTATTTGCGTTCAGGCAAAAAACTGCGGCATGAAATCCTTTTAAGCAACGCTTTAGGCGGTGATTCCGAAGGAAACGAGCTTACCTTCAGCGATATTATTTCCGATGAAGACGAATCAGTGATAAATGAGGTTGCTCATAACCTTCGTTTAAAGGCGCTTTATGACAAAATCGGCGATGTGCTGACGGAACGTGAAGTTTACATAATATCACGCAGATACGGACTTTTCGGCTGCGTGGAACAAACACAGAATGAAATTGCCGAAAGCCTTGATATAAGCCGCTCATATGTATCGAGAATTGAAAAAAAAGCGATTGAAAAGCTTCGGGAAGCTCTTGGTATTGAATTGCACAAAACAAAATCCGAATGATACACCACCTCTACAAAAGCACCTTAAAATACATAAAAGCGAGCAACCAATAATTCGGTTACTCGCTTAAATTTTACTTTTTAAACGTCCTGTTTAAAATTATTCAACAATAGCTGTAACAATACCGGAACCTACTGTACGTCCACCTTCACGGATAGCGAAACGAAGTCCTTCTTCCATAGCGATAGGTGTAATAAGTTCAACGGAAATCTCAACGTTATCGCCGGGCATACACATTTCTGTACCTTCGGGAAGTGTGATAACGCCAGTAACGTCAGTTGTTCTAAAATAGAACTGCGGTCTGTAGCTGTTAAAGAAAGGTGTATGACGTCCGCCTTCTTCTTTCTTTAATACGTAAACCTGTCCTTTAAACTTTGTGTGAGGATGAATTGAACCGGGAGCAGCAAGAACCTGTCCTCTTTCAATATCCTTTTTATCAATACCACGAAGAAGCGCACCGATATTATCGCCTGCCTGTGCTTCGTCAAGAAGCTTTCTGAACATTTCGATACCGGTAACAACTGTCTTTCTTGTTTCTTTAATACCAACGATTTCAACTTCGTCAGACATATGAAGAACACCTTTTTCAACTCTACCTGTTGCAACCGTACCACGACCTGTGATAGAGAATACGTCCTCGACAGGCATAAGGAACTTGTCGTCAACATCTCTCTTAGGTTCAGGAATATAGCTGTCAACAGCGTCCATAAGATCAAGTACACATTTGTACTCAGGAGCGTTCGGATCTGTTGATGTGGATTCAATAGCTGCAAGAGCAGAACCCTTAATAATCGGAATCTCATCACCCGGGAAATCGTACTCTGAAAGAAGGTCACGGATTTCCATTTCAACAAGCTCAAGAAGCTCTTCGTCATCTACCTGGTCAATCTTGTTCATGAAAACAACGATTGAAGGAACGCCAACCTGACGAGCAAGAAGAATATGCTCACGAGTCTGAGGCATAGGACCGTCTAGGATAGCACCGTCCATCTGAGCCGCACCTGTAATCATGTTTTTAACATAGTCAGCGTGTCCGGGGCAGTCAACGTGTGCATAGTGTCTCTTGTCTGTCTCATACTCAACGTGAGCTGTTGAAATTGTGATACCTCTTTCTCTCTCTTCGGGAGCCTTGTCAATCTGGTCATATGCTTCATACTGAGCCTGACCTTTCATAGCAAGTACCTTTGTGATAGCTGCCGTAAGAGATGTTTTACCGTGGTCAACGTGACCGATTGTACCAATGTTAACGTGGGGCTTTGTTCTTTCAAATTTAGCTTTAGCCATTTTAGTTTATCCTCCTTAATACATTTTTACTTTTTATAAGCTTTATTAATAATATAAATATTATTTAATCTTTTTTAGCTCTGCCTGCAACGATAGTTTCCTGAATATTCTTGGGAACTGCTTCGTAGTGGCTCGGCTCCATTGAATAGTTACCGCGTCCCTGTGTTGCAGAACGAAGGTCTGTTGCGTAACCGAACATTTCCGAAAGCGGAACAAACGCTTTGATTTCCTCCGCGCCGTTTCTTGCTTCCATACCCTGTATCTGTCCGCGGCGTGAGTTAAGGTCGCCTATAACATCACCCATATACTCCTCGGGAACAACAACGGTAATATCCATAATAGGTTCTTTCAGAATTGCGTTACCCTGACGGCAAGCATCCTTAAACGCCATTGAACCTGCTATCTGGAACGCTATTTCGGACGAGTCAACCTCGTGGTAAGAACCGTCGTAAAGCGTAACCTTAACATCTACAACGTTATATCCCGCAAGTACACCGGACTGCATAGCGCCCTGAATACCTTTATCAACAGCGGGTATAAATTCCTTCGGAATTGCGCCGCCGACAACGGAATTGACAAATTCATAGCCTTTACCTGCTTCAAGCGGTTCAACCTTCATCTTAACGTGAGCGTACTGACCGCTACCGCCGGACTGACGTTTGAATTTCTGTTCAACGTCAACAGCCTTTGTAATGGTTTCTTTGTAAGAAACCTGAGGCTTGCCGACATCAGCTTCAACTTTAAATTCACGGAGAAGTCTGTCAACTATAATTTCAAGGTGAAGCTCACCCATACCGGCAATAATAGTCTGACCTGTTTCTTCATCGGTATAAGTTCTGAAAGTCGGGTCTTCCTCCGCAAGCTTTGCGAGTGCTATACCCATTTTTTCCTGACCTGCTTTTGATTTCGGCTCAATGGCAACACGGATAACAGGATCCGGAAATTCCATTGATTCAAGGATAATCGGGTTGTTCTCATCGCAAAGCGTATCACCTGTTGTCGTGTTTTTAAGACCGACTGCCGCAGCAATATCACCGGAATAAACGGTTGAAATTTCTGCTCTGTGGTTGGCGTGCATCTGAAGGATACGGCCAAGCCTCTCCTTTTTATCCTTTGTGGAATTAAGCACGTAAGAACCTGCGCTTACTGTACCCGAATACACACGGAAGAAGCAAAGTTTTCCTACATACGGGTCCGTCATAATTTTAAACGCGAGAGCTGAAAACGGCTCTTCATCGCTTGCGTGTCTCTCATGCTCCTCACCGCTGTCGTCGTTCGGAAGAACGCCCCTTATTGCGGGAATGTCAAGCGGAGAAGGCATAAAATCAATAATTGCGTCAAGAAGCTTTTGCACACCCTTGTTACGGTAAGAAGTACCGCAAACAACAGGCACAAGCTTAAGACTTATTGTAGCAGCTCTTAAAGCTTTCTTTATTTCGGCTTCGGTGATTTCCTCTCCCTCGAAATATTTGTTCATAAGCTCATCGTCTGTTTCTACAATTTCTTCCATCATACTGTCGTGATATTCCTGCGCCTTTTCTTTCATATCGTCCGGAATATCAATTTCGGAAATATCTTCACCTTTATCATCATTATAAATGTAAGCTTTCATCTTAACAAGGTCGATAATTCCTTTGAAATCGTCTTCAGCTCCTATCGGAAGCTGAATGGGACAAGGATTGCAATGCAACCTGTCTTTCATCATTTGTACAACATTATAGAAATCAGCTCCCATAATGTCCATTTTATTAATATAAGCCATACGTGGTACGCCATATTTGTCGGCCTGACGCCATACGGTTTCTGACTGCGGTTCAACACCGCCCTTAGCACATAAAACCGTAACCGAACCGTCAAGTACGCGAAGCGAACGTTCAACCTCAACAGTAAAATCAACGTGTCCCGGTGTATCTATAATGTTTATGCGGTGCTCGGGATACTGATGCTCTGTTCCTGCCCAATGGCAAGTAGTTGCCGCGGA
Organism: uncultured Ruminococcus sp.; assembly: GCA_902784805.1. Lineage (GTDB taxonomy): Bacteria > Bacillota > Clostridia > RUG12999 > RUG12999 > RUG12999. Next base: position 13,610 of record CACZWD010000039.1, read on the forward strand.
GGTGATTGTAATACCTCTCTCCTGCTCCTGTTCCATCCAGTCCATTGTTGCTTCACCGTCATGTGTTTCACCAATTTTATGGTTTACACCGGTATAGTAAAGAATACGCTCTGTTGTCGTAGTTTTACCTGCGTCAATATGCGCCATGATACCAATATTACGTGTAAGCTTAAGGGAATATTCTCTTCCCATGGTATCGTTTTCCTCCTTTTTAAGCGGAAGGCTTTTGCCTTACCATCTGAAATGGGCGAAAGCTTTGTTAGCTTCTGCCATTTTATGAGTATCTTCACGTTTCTTAACAGCCGCGCCCGTATTGTTAAGAGCATCAAGAATTTCTCCCGAAAGCTTCTCTCTCATGGTTTTTTCACCACGAGCACGCGCGTAGGTTGTAAGCCAACGTAAGCCTAATGTCTGCCTTCTCTCAGGTCTTACCTCAAGCGGTACCTGGTAAGTCGCGCCGCCCACACGACGGGCTTTAACCTCCAGTACAGGCATAATGTTCTCCATTGCCTCTTCAAAAACCTCAAGAGCGTCTTTGCCGGTTTTTTCGGCTACAATTTCAAAAGCGTCATAAACTATCTTCTGAGCAACACCTTTTTTACCGTCAAGCATAACATTGTTAATAAGTTTTGTAACAAGTGTACTATTGTACATCGGGTCTGCCAAAACTTCTCTTTTTGCTATAAATCCTCTTCTTGGCACTTGTACTTCCCTCCTTCATATTTAATGATTTTCACAGGTACTCGGCAGAAATGCCCCTGCCGTTAAATGCCGCCGGAATTTACAATATATATATAAATCCATTCAGCAGCACTTTTTACAGTGATACTGCGGATAAAAAACTATCGTTTTAAAAACACAATAATTAATTTAACCACAAACCTTAAAGATTATTTTTTCGCATCTTTAGGCTTTTTAGCACCGTACTTTGACCTTGCCTGCATTCTCTTCTGAACGCCCTGTGTATCAAGCGTACCACGTATAATATGATAACGCACACCGGGTAAGTCCTTAACTCTTCCGCCTCTGATTAAAACAACGCTGTGTTCCTGAAGGTTATGACCTTCGCCCGGAATATACGCGCTGACTTCAATACCGTTTGTAAGCCTTACTCTGGCAACCTTACGAAGAGCTGAGTTGGGCTTTTTAGGCGTCATTGTTTTAACCGTTGTGCAAACACCTCTTTTTTGCGGTGAGCTTATATCGGTTGAAACCTTTTTAATGGAGTTAAGTCCCTTCTGGAGAGCAGGCGCAGTAGATTTTTTGGCTACGCTGTCACGTCCTTTGCGGACTAACTGGTTAAATGTCGGCAATCCTTTTCACCTCCTGCGTATAAAATGTAATATCTAAAACCGCGAACAGTATGGCAAGTTTTCACTTGCCATACTCTTCGCAAATTTTAACATATATATTTTACCACTTTGTTCCGCTTCTGTCAATAGTTTTTTAAAATTTATTTTTCAGCGGACTGCAATTCATCTGCAGTGGCGGTATGCTCACGCACACCAATTTCGTTATACCTCGGCACACCCGTTCCCGCGGGAATAAGCTTACCTATAATAACATTTTCTTTAAGACCCACAAGCGGATCGGTTTTACCCTTTATTGCAGCATCTGTAAGAACTCTGGTCGTTTCCTGGAAAGACGCCGCCGAAAGGAACGAATCCGTAGCAAGTGAAGCTTTGGTTATGCCAAGCAGCACATCACGCGCCACAGGTGGCTTTTTGCCTTCGGCTTCAAGCGCTTCGCAGGTTCTCTTAAACTCGTTACGGTCTACCATGGCTCCCAGAAGATATCTTGAATCTCCGCTGTCCTCAACGCTAACTTTGCGCATCATTTGACGTATAATTATTTCAATATGCTTGTCGCAGATATCAACACCCTGAAGCCTATAAACCTTTTGAACCTCTTGTACGATATATTCCTGAACAGCGTTCGCTCCCTTAATTCTCAAAAGGTCAACAGGATAAATTGAACCTCTTGTAAGCTCCTGACCTTTTTCAACCATCTGTCCGTCCTCAACCTTAAGCGTTGCACCGTATGCAATGTTATAATCGGTTTTAAGCCCGGTTTCAGGGTTAGTAACGGTAATTACTTTACCCTTCTTTGTATCGTTTATTTCAACTTTACCCGAATCTTCCGTAATCATTGCGAGACCTTTTGGCTTTCTTGCTTCAAAAAGCTCCTCAACACGGGGAAGACCTTGCGTAATATCATCTCCCGCAATACCGCCGGAGTGGAACGTTCTCATTGTAAGCTGAGTACCCGGCTCACCGATGGACTGCGCCGCGATAATACCGACAGATTCGCCGATATTGACAAGCTGTCCGAGCGCAAGGTTTTCGCCGTAACATTTGGCGCAGACGCCCACCTTCGCGCGGCAGGTGATAACCGAGCGTATTTTAACCGTTTCTACACCTGATTTTTCAATCAAATCGGCCGTTGCAGCATCAATAAGCTCGTTTTTCTTGGCAAGAATTTCTCCCGTTTCGGGATGAATAACATCTTCAAACGGTACTCTGCCTTTAAGTCTTTCCGCAAGCGATTCAAGTGTGTTATCGCTCGTGCCGTTTTCGGAGTGCTTTTCTTCTTTAATTGCTTTAATATTTATAAATTCATTTGTTCCGCAATCTTCTTCTCTTATAATAACATCCTGGCTAACATCGACAAGACGTCTTGTAAGATAACCGGAGTCGGCAGTACGAAGCGCCGTATCGGTAAGACCTTTTCTCGCTCCGTGCGATGAGATAAAGAACTCTATAACATTAAGACCTTCACGGAAAGAAGCCTTAACGGGGATTTCAACCGTTCGTCCCGTTGTATCTGCCATAAGTCCTCTTATGCCGGCAAGCTGCCTAATCTGTCCGGTATTACCACGAGCGCCGGAAGTTGCCATCATATTAATCGGGTTAAATTCACCCATTGAATTCATAAGCGCGTTTGTAATATTATCGATTGCTTTTTTCCAGGTGTCAACAACACAAGTATAACGTTCCGCATCCGACATCATACCCATATTAAAATATTCGGTAATTCTGTCAACTTCCGCTTCGGCGGCTTTGATATATCCCGCCTTCGCGCTCGGAATTTCCATATCGGCAACGCCAACCGTAATGGCTCCTCTTGTTGAATATTTAAAGCCGTTTGCCTTAATCTTGTCAAGCACGTCGGCGGTTTCGGTTATACCGTGAATTGCGATACATCTGTCAATTATCTTACCAAGAGCTTTTTTAGTAGCTTTGCCTGTAAATTCAAAATTGAACTTTGTATCATCGTCCGACCTATCAACAAAGCCAAGATCCTGCGGTATGCCTTCATTAAAGAATATACGTCCTATCGTTGCGTCAATAATACGTTTTTCTTTATGGCTTCCCTCCTGTGACTTCACAAGAACCGTTCCGTTTTCGTCAACATCTTTCGTAACCGTAACTTTTATAGGCTCATGAATCTTTATAACCTTGTTTTCATAAGCAAGTATGGCTTCATCAATATCAACAAAATGTTTTGCCGTTATATGTTTATAAGTTGTAACAATACCTGTTCCATCATTTTTGCCGTAAGCGTCATTGCATTTTTTTACTTTTACGACATCATATTCGCCTATTTCACCGTTATTAAAGGCATCTATAACCTCAAATATATCTTTATACGTGTTCATTTTTTCTCTTACCATATTAGTAACACGTTTTCCTATCATAATAACGGTTTCAGGGCTTATTTCGGAATTTTCAAGCGCTTCTTCGGCAGCTTTTTTATTTTCAAATACAATATCAGACGATTTTTTGCCTACTGCCGACATTGCGTCATCAATCTGCTTTTCTCCTCTTGCAACCGTAAGATAGTAACTTCCGAGTACCATATCCTGCGTTGGAACGGTTACGGGTTTTCCGTCTTGCGGTTTAAGAAGGTTATTCGCGGAAAGAATGAGGAATCTTGCCTCTGCCTGAGCTTCGGGTGAGAGCGGAACATGGACCGCCATCTGGTCGCCGTCAAAATCGGCATTAAACGCCGTACAAACAAGGGGATGAAGCTTTATCGCTCTGCCTTCGACAAGTATCGGTTCAAACGCCTGAATACCAAGTCTGTGAAGCGTGGGCGCACGGTTAAGAAGCACAGGATGCTCCTTAATTACTTCAGCAAGTACGTCCCATACGGTATCATCCGCGCGTTCAACCTTTTTCTTCGCGTTTTTAATATTATGCGCGCCGCCGTCGTTTACAAGCTTTTTCATTACAAAAGGCTTAAACAACTCAAGCGCCATTTCTTTCGGCAGACCGCACTGATATATTTTAAGCTCCGGACCTACAACGATAACCGAACGTCCCGAATAGTCAACACGCTTACCGAGAAGGTTTTGACGGAAACGTCCCTGCTTACCTTTCAGCATATCCGAAAGTGATTTAAGCGGGCGGTTGCCCGGTCCCGTTACGGGTTTACCTCTCCTGCCGTTGTCAATAAGAGCGTCAACAGCTTCCTGTAACATTCTCTTTTCGTTTCTTACGATAATATCGGGAGCGCCGAGAGTGAGAAGCTTTTTAAGACGATTATTGCGGTTAATAACTCTCCTGTAAAGGTCGTTTAAGTCGCTTGTCGCGAACCTTCCGCCGTCAAGCTGAACCATCGGGCGTATTTCCGGCGGAATAACCGGTATAACATCCATAACCATCCATTCGGGCTTGTTGCCGGATTGTCTGAAAGCTTCAACAGCGTCAAGCCTTTTAATAATTTTACTCTTTTTCTGTCCCTGGGCATTTTCAAGCTCCTCACGAAGCTCTGCCGCCATTTTATCCAGGTCAATTTCCTGCAAAAGCTCTTTTATGGCTTCTGCGCCCATACCGGCTTTAAACTTACCTTCACCGTATTTTTCAAGATTTTCTCTGTATTCTCTTTCTGTAAGAAGCTCTTTCTTTTCAAGACCTGTCTTACCCGGGTCAATTACAATATATGCCGCGAAATACAAAACTTTTTCAAGATTTTTAGGCGTAATATCAAGCATAAGTCCTATTCTGCTCGGTATGCCTTTAAAGTACCATATATGCGATACCGGCGCCGCAAGCTCTATGTGTCCCATTCTTTCACGGCGCACCTTCGCCCTTGTAACCTCAACGCCGCACCTGTCGCATATGATGCCTTTATATCTTATCCTCTTATATTTTCCACAATGACATTCCCAGTCCTTCATCGGACCGAAAATTCTCTCGCAGAAAAGACCGTCCTTTTCGGGTTTAAGTGTTCTGTAATTTATTGTTTCGGGCTTTTTAACCTCGCCCTTTGATATTGACCTTATTTTTTCAGGAGACGCCAGACCAATCTGAATTGCGTCAAAATCAACTTTATTTTCGTTCATAGCTATCTGTCTCCCTTCTTATATTTCTTCACTGTCATCATCTGTGTAAAGACCATCAAGCAAATCCTCAACTTCAAGTATGCTGTCGTCTATATCCTCTGCCGCGAAAGCTTCCGGTTCGGGCTCTTCATCGTCGTCATCATCTTTAAAGGTAAGGTCATACATATCGTCTTCCTCGTCCTCGTCAACCTCTGAAACAAAGGATTCAAGGTCGGTAGCGTCTGATTCGCTTTGCTGTGAAAGACTTTCCATAATTTCACGGCTTGCTACGGGTACATCATCGTCAATATCCTCTTTAAGCTCAACCTCTTTGCCTTCTTCGTCAAGAACTTTTACGTCAAGCGCAAGGCTCTGAAGCTCTTTTATAAGAACTTTAAAGGATTCCGGCACACCCGGAGTCGGTACGTTATCACCCTTAACAATCGCTTCATAGGTTTTTACACGTCCCACAACATCGTCCGATTTAACCGTAAGAATCTCCTGCAAAGTGTAAGCCGCTCCGTAAGCTTCAAGCGCCCAAACCTCCATTTCTCCAAATCTCTGTCCGCCGAACTGAGCTTTGCCTCCGAGAGGCTGCTGTGTTACAAGCGAATATGGTCCGGTTGAACGCGCGTGAATTTTATCATCAACAAGATGATGAAGCTTAAGCATGTACATATATCCGACAGTAACAGGATTATCAAACGGCTCACCCGTTCGTCCATCACGCACAATTGATTTACCGTTTGGATTATATCCCGCCTTTGCAAGACATTCCTCAATATCATGCTCCTTTGCGCCGTCAAATACAGGCGTAGCAATTTTCCAACCAAGCGCCTTCGCGGCATAACCGAGATGCACTTCAAGTACCTGCCCGATATTCATTCGCGAAGGTACGCCAAGGGGATTAAGCACAATCTGAAGCGGCGTTCCGTCCTCAAGGAAAGGCATATCCTCCTGAGGTAATATACGTGAAATAACGCCCTTATTTCCGTGACGTCCCGAAACCTTATCACCTACGGAAATTTTTCTTCTCTGCGCAATATAAACACGTACAAGCTGATTTACTCCCGGTGACATTTCGTCGCCGTTCGCACGCTCAAATATTTTAACGTCAACAACTATACCCTGCTCGCCGTGCGGTACACGAAGAGAAGTATCTCTTACCTCTCTTGCTTTTTCACCGAATATTGCTCTAAGAAGTCTCTCTTCCGCGGTAAGCTCTGTTTCGCCTTTGGGAGTAACCTTGCCTACAAGAATATCGCCCGGTCTAACTTCCGCGCCTATTCTTATGATACCGTTCTCGTCAAGGTCTTTAAGCGCGTCCTCGCCGACATTCGGAATATCTCTTGTTATATCCTCCGGTCCGAGCTTTGTATCTCTTGCTTCGGATTCATATTCTTCAATATGAATAGATGTAAATACATCGTCCTTTACAAGCTCCTCGCTTATAAGCACCGCGTCCTCGTAGTTATAACCTTCCCATGTCATAAAACCGATAAGAATATTGCGTCCGAGAGCAATTTCTCCATTATCCGTAGCGGGACCGTCAGCAATTGTTTCGCCTTTTTTTACAAAATCGCCCTTATTTACAATCGGGTGCTGATTTATACAGGTTCCCTGGTTTGAACGTGTAAACTTAATAAGTTTATATTCATCTGTTTCACCGCTCGTTGTTTTTACAACAATTTCGCTTGAGGAAAGCTTTTCAACATAACCGTCATTCTTCGCAAGCACAACCGTACCGGAATCACGCGCCGCCTTATATTCCATGCCTGTTCCGACAATTGGGCTTTCGGGTTTCAAAAGCGGAACTGCCTGCCTTTGCATGTTTGAACCCATAAGCGCACGGTTCGCGTCATCGTTTTCAAGGAACGGAATCATGGCTGTCGCGACAGACACAAACTGTTTCGGCGAAACGTCCATAAAATCAAGCTGCTCAACAGGAACTTCACGAAATTCATCTTTAATTCTGGCTGTTGCCTTTGCGTTTACAAACCTGTATCCGCTGTCGTAATCGCCTGCTTTTTCTTTATCATCTATTTTTGTCAGCTCTTCGCTTGCCGTTTTTTTACTCGCCTGTACGGAGCTTCAATAAAGCCGTACTCATTAATTCTCGCGTATGTCGCAAGTGAACTGATCAGACCAATGTTTTGTCCTTCGGGTGATTCTATAGGACACATTCTGCTGTAATGCGAAGGATGTATATCTCTTACCTCAAAGCCGGCACGATCTCTCGAAAGACCACCAGGACCTAAGGCACTGAGCCTTCTTTTATGAGTAAGCTCTGCGAGAGGATTGTTCTGATCCATAAACTGCGAAAGCTGCGAGCTTCCGAAGAACTCTTTTATTGTAGCAACAACAGGCCTGATATTTATAAGATTTTGTGGTGCGGCAACATCAAGGTCCTGAATGGACATTCTTTCTCTAACGCTTCTTTCCATTCTGGCAAAGCCAACACGGAACTGATTTTGCAAAAGCTCTCCCACACAGCGCAGACGCCTGTTGCCGAGATGGTCAATATCGTCCTCGCTGCCTATACCATTTTCAAGATTGCTTATATATCCGACGGTAGCGTAAATATCATCGGTTGTGATATATTTTGGAAGAAGATTGTCCATGCTCCTAATTACCGCTTTTTTAAGCTCTTCTGGAGTTTCACATTCATCCGCAAGTATATCCATCATCGGCTTATAAACTCTTTCTGTCATATCAATATCCGAAAGGTCAAAGCCGTCGGGGAAATATTTTTTAACCGCAACGGTGCAGTTCGTGATAACCCTTATAACTTTTCCGTCAACATCAACATCAACAGAACTTATACCGGCGTCCTGCATTTCATTTGCGATTTCTTCCGTTATTATATCATTCTTGCCCGCTATAATCTCGCCGGTAAACGAATCAACAACGGGAGCGGTAAGCTTTTTGCCCAAAATTCTTTCGGCAAAAGAAAGCTTTTTATTTATTTTATATCTTCCGACTTTGGCAAAATCATACCTTCTCGGGTCATGGAAAAGATTTTCTATAAGTGTTTTTGCCGAATCCACTGTTGGCGGATCGTCCGGACGAATTTTTCTATAAATTTCAAGCAATGCTTCTTCATAGTTCTTTATTGGGTCACGTTCAATAGTTGCGGCAATTTTCGGATCGTTTCCAAATTTTTCCATAATTTCCTCGTCCGTAGAAAGCCCAAGTGAGCGAAGAAGCACGGTTATCGGCATTTTTCTGGTTTTGTCAACTTTAACGGAAAAAATGTCGTTTGAATCTGTTTCATATTCAAGCCATGCGCCTCTGTTTGGAATAACCGTAGCGGCATAAAGCTTTTTGCCCGCGCGGTCAAACTTATAAGAATAATAAGCTCCCGGCGAACGAACAAGCTGACTTACTATAACACGTTCCGCACCGTTAATTATAAAAGTGCCGCTGTCGGTCATAAGTGGAAAATCACCCATAAACAGCTCCTGCTCTTTAATTTCTCCGGTGTCACGATTTACAAGTCTTACGTTTACTCTTAGCGCGACCGAATATGTCGCGTCCCTTTCTTTACATTCCTCAACGGAATATTTTGAATTTTTATCAAAATGATAATCGTAAAATTCAAGCGAAAGGCTGCCCGCATGGTCGGTTATCGGTGATACATCGTGAAACACCTCTCTTAACCCCTGCTTTAAAAACCAATCGTAAGAATCCTTCTGCACTTCGATAAGATTTGGCATATCGAGAACCTCATCAATTTTTGAAAAGGTCATACGGTCTGCCTTGCCAAGTTTAACGGGCTTTGGTCGTTGAACTGTAGCGTTTCGTTGCATTTTGTTCACCTCAATCAATAATATTGTATCCGAGATTCGCAATACGAAAAACCCTCTGATGTCAGATATAATGCTAACAGCACCTCCTGCTGTCATTTAGCATCACTTAACCCGTAAAAACGAATTCTTTTGCAGCCATGCTCGCTGCCCTGTCTTAACTTCAGCTATTAATATTGTTTCGCAAAAAAACGGCGGATACAGCGTAATCTTCGGTCTAAAGCCTGACCACAGCTCCGCAAGTTGTCGCATAAAACGACAGAATATTTAAGGTGTAGTTTTTTCAATAATATATGATAAAACTTACCTTGCAATTGCGGAGATATACGCCATTTTATCATTATACCACATATTTCCTAAAAAGTCAAGCCCTCTTTTTTGTATATTTTTAGATAAAAAATAAAGCAAAAAAATTATAAACAGCAATCAAACGTTTCTCTTTGCTTATAATTTTTTTGCTTTATCTTTTTCTTAAAGCTTACTGGTTTTTTTCGGTAAAAAAATCGTACAATCTTTTTCTGAAATCCGGTGCCGTGTCATATAAGGCATGCCCGAAATTTTCGTATAAATGGTATTTAAAACCCGGTAAATTCCGAAATGTTTCAACAATCTCACGGATAGCACTTTCTCCAAAAATTTTGTCATCAACCGCGCCGACCGCAAAAATCGGACAGCGTATGTCTTCTGCGCTCAGCTTTGAATTATATCCTTTAACAGCCTCGGCAAGCGTTATGAACCGTCGCATCTCATTGTCTGTCACAGCTTTTCCTGCCTCAATCAATGCCTGTCTATACTTCTCATAAATATCTGTAGGATAGATATTTTTCCCAAAATCAATATAAATTCCCGTGCCGTCCCTAGCTTTTGCTTTTTCTATCCAGCCTTTAATCACTGCAAATTGCCTTTCCGATACTTTTAGCGATGTTGAAGCAACAGCGACTTTTTTTATATTATCGGGATAATGGGCAGCAAGTTCAAGAGCAATCATTCCTCCCTGTGAAGCCCCAAAAATGTAAACATCACGCAAACCGAGCGCTTTAATCGCAAGCGCTGTATCATCAGCCATATCCTTAATTGAATAAGAAGACGGCAAAACCTTTCTCCTGTCAAAAACATACACGGTAAATTCATCTTTCATAACGCTATATTCATCGGATATCGCCTCGGCGGCACCCATAACGCTTTGCACGCTGAGCCCCGGAAGAATTACAAGCGGCTTTTCACCTTTTCCGAAACGAAAAAAATCCATAATAAATTCGTTCACGCATACAGATTTAATTTTTATACTCATATTTTCCCCTTTTTAATCAGTAATGAACCGTTTTGATTATTAAGAACTCTTTAAATTTTTATAAATAAATTGTTCAATCTTAAAAAACTTGTATATCGGACATTTTTTGCCGTTCTGATAATCATACGCAAGCCTATATGGTGAGCGGGATCGTCATCAGAGTATAATTTCAGCTGGCTGACCGGGTCAAAAATCAGACAGTCATCACGAATCCTTATTATGTAGTCTTCTCCTTTATGTATAATCCGCACATCAATGCTGTGATTTTTTTTATCTTTTGAAAAACCATGCTCTATCACGTTGCCCGCCATTTCCTCCACGGCAAGTGACATAAGATATTTGCGGCGGTCATCGCAGCCGTATGCTTCACAGAAACCCCACACCTCCTGCGAAAGCTTTGCGACCTCGGTCATTGTCGTAATACTTCGGTCCATACAATCCTTCTCCGTTACATCAAAACTATCCGGCAAAAGAAGCACCTTTTGCCAGAATCCTTCCGGGCGAATGTTCAATCTGTGATTTTCCAAAAAAATTACCGCAATAAAATAAATTACCAAAAGCACCTGAGTGACCGGAAAAGCATACCACACAGCGTCAGCTCCAAGCAGACCTGCCATAATTCCCGCGGAAAGAATCATAAACCCGCACTCCGTTAAAAATCCCGAAACCGCCGACAGACGGGTTCTTCCTATTCCGTGAATATAGTCCTGATAAATAAGATTCAGCCCGTGAAGCGGCATACCGATTGAATACGCCCTCACAGCACGGATTGACATTTTAAGAGTTTCCGAATCGCCGTTAATAAACAATGCCGCAAACTGCGGAGCAAAAACCCAGCTTATAACAGATACTCCGAGTGTAAATATAAACGTCGCCCGTACAGATGTAACAAGCAAGTGCTTCATCATAGGCCGGTCACCTTCGCCCGTCAGCACACCCGCAAGCGCAGAAACGGTATCCGCTATACCTGCCGCCATCGGTACAAGCAAGGCTTCGGCCTGCCCGTAAACCGAATACGCCGCAATTGCCGCGGAAGAAGCAATCACCGCCAAAAGACGGTTCATAAAAATCCCTTTTATTGTATGCCCCAGCCGGTGTATTCCGGAAGGGACGCCTTCCTCCAGCAGTTCTCCCGTACACTTCAAAGAAATGTTTTTGAAGGAAAGCTTTAAAAAAGTGTTATGTCTGAAAAAATGTGTCATAAAAACAAGCAGCGCGGCTATATAGCTTATACTTGTAACCAGCCCCATTTCAAAAGTATCACCGTGAAAAACAAAAACAACGGCAAGGTCAAGCAGAATATTTGTGACAGTCATGACGGCGGAAGCAATAACCGGAAGTCCCCTGTTATTATCAATCGGTACAAACGCCCACAATACCCATATAACGTTTCTTGCCGGGATACCTATCGCAATACCTATCATATAAGCCCGCGCCTTAGGAAGCAGCGCCGCGGCATTTCCTGTAGCACCAAGCATTCTTGTTATCGGGACCGAAAATACCAAGACTATTATAACCACAGCCGTAGCAATTCCTGCCGCAAGCGCGCAAGCGAGAGAAAACACGTTTTGTGCCTCTTTTGTCTTTCCGCTGCCCATAAGCCGTACAAAACGGCTCCGCGCGCCGTTGGCGAGGACAGCGCCGATTAACGCAAGAATGACCATAAGGGGATTTATGATTCCAAAAGCGGCTATGGAATCAACTCCAAGGTATTGACCTATTATGACACCGTCAATAAGCGAACCCAAAGAAGATGTAATGGCAGCCCCCACGTAAGATGCGAGCTGAACGTAAAATGTATTGCGAATAATTCTTCCGTTTTGCATATATACTCCTCGTTCTGTTTTATCCCGGCTTCTTTCGCTTTTCGCAAAATCTTTTATTTATTGTAAGCAAAAATTGTCAGAACTGCATAGAAAACCGCTGTGCCTCCAAGAATAAGCGCCTGTTTTACTCTGTGATTCACAAGAAGCCCCGCAAATTCGCGTACCGCCGCATTGGGCCAGAAATACCACTTTGTTTTTGCGCCCATACCTACCGCGCGCATCTTTACCCGCCTTGCGAAAATACCGCTGCGGAAAACATGATAATTTGTGGTCGAAAAAGCAATCTTGCCTTCGGGATTAATTTTCTGTATCTTTTCTTTCGAGAATTTCATATTTTCAAAGGTGTTTTTTGACCTGTCTTCCTCAATAATATTTTTTTCGTGAACGCCGCAATCAATAAGGCAGCGCTTCATCGCGGCACTTTCGGAAATTATTTCGTCATCGCCTTTGCCGCCCGAGGTGATAAATATAAGGTCTTTTCCTGTCAGCGACTTCTGTTTTTCGTAAAAAGCGACCGCGCGCTCAACTCTGCCGCGCAGCAGCGGTGTCGGCGTACCGTCTTTTTTAAGACCGCAGCCGAGAATAATAAGAAAATCTATATTTTTTTCAGGCTCATAACGCGCTGTAACAGCACCTGCAACAATAGTCCCTATAAGCATACATTCAAAATACAGGTAAAGAGACGCTAAAAAATTTGTTATAAGGTCGTGAAGCATTACTTCAAGCCGACTGCCCGATACCGCAAAGTCAAAGGTGAATATAAACACTTCTCCCGCAACAATAACAAACGAAAGGAAAATTCCGAGCAGGTTTACAAATCTCATTCCTTCGTGCCTTATCAGCGAAATATTGGAAAGACAGAGCGCTGCGAAAAATATAAGCAGAAAAGGTGATGAAATAAATATATAATTTTTTGCCGAGGTCAGCAGAGAACGGATAACTTCGTCTGCTCTGTATATTTCGGGATATTTAAATATACGGACCGCAAGGACAATATGCGTAATCATAACGGAAAATGCAAACAACGCAAATCCGAAATAAATAATTGTATTGTAAGAATACGGATTGTAGCGAATCTGCTCACAAAATGAGTAAATAAGCGTAAATTCGGCAAAAAAACAATATGCCGCAATAAGCAAACAAACTGCCCCGATGTTTCCGGAGGGGCTGACTGTAATAAGCAATGCTGCGGCAATTAGTGATACGACTGTCAGAATCAGCAAATTAAAAAGTTTTGGTTTTTTATCTCTTGTATCAAATTTCAGAACCATTATGAATCCCCTCAAAAACCGTTTCCACCAGCCGGTTATATTCTGACCATGCTTCCGAGTCTTTCAGGTCTTCAACAAGAATGCAGACCGAACGGTAATACCATGCCTGCCATGCGGGGTCCTTTTGGTTAAAGGTTTCCCACATCGCGCTGCCCTCATTCTTCCACAGCCTGTAAAACGAACGCATATTTGATAACTTATCCGCAAGCCATAATATTTTTACGCCGATGTCGGAGGCTTGTTTTAACTTTTCGAGAGATTCCTTCTTACGGATACGCCAGCTTTCTTCGGGATTTGTTTCCGGACGCTTGTTTTCCGTTTCGGAGGCAACCAGCGCCGCCACGCGCGAACCGAAAACAGCCTCAATTTCCTCTATTGATGCATCGGTATCTTCAGCTGTATCGTGAAGAACCGCCGCCGCAAGAATCTCCGTATCATCCGTTAATGTTCCGGCAATTGCCGCCACCTCCAGGGGGTGAAGAATATATGGAATTTTTTCACGTTTACGCATCATACCACTATGTTTCTTTATAGCAAATTCCAGTGCGTTGTCAAACAAATTCATATTGATTCAAAGCCTCTTTCTCAATATAAGAATATTCTGTCCGTCCCTGTGTTCGTAAAAAATTTCGTCCATAATTTTTTTTGTCATAAATATACCGACTCCGCCGATTTGACGTTCATCTGCCGAAAGCGTTATATCGGGGTCCTCTTTTTCAAGGGGATTGTACGGAACCCCACGGTCGGCAAAGGTAATCTCTGCCGCGGAAGGCTCTCCCGATAATTTCACACTTACCGAAACTTTTCCGACGTCCGGCGCGTAAGCGTAGTTTGCGATATTTACAAATATTTCCTCGACTGCCAAATCTATCTGCATAAGTTTTTTCGCAGAGCAATCGACTTTTTCAAGACGAGAGTTGATAAAGCCTATCACCTTCTGCAAATTATTAACGGAGGCTTCAATATCAAGCTCGTCGGAATCGCTTTTTTCACCGCAATTAATGTCAAATTCAAGAGAATCCACTCTCCGAAGAAGCTCTGTAAGTCTGTTTTGCCAAAGTGAAATCGTCGCGTTTTCGACCTCACTGTTATTGCCCGGATGACGTGTACGCCAATCAATAAGATATGCATATGACAAACAGCGGATTTTTTCCTCAATCTCACGGATTTTATTTTCATCTTTTGTGTCAAAATAAGCCTCAAGAGTTTTGTGCCAAAACTCACCGGCAACATTGATATCATAGCCCTGAAACTTTAAAACAATTTCGGGGTCGTATTCGGCATATCCGATATAGGAGTTGTACATACGCAAAAACTCAAAAATCGGATGCCCCACGGAAAGTGTATCCATATCAATAAGCAACACCTCATTATCGGCAATCACAATATTCTTTGTATGGAAATCACCATGCACCATATGATTACTTTCGGGAACAGCGTTTGCCATTCGCAGAAGCTTGTCGCCAAGACCGTCCGGCAGGCGGTCTTTCATTCTTTCAAGCGCTTTAAGTGTTTTTTCTTTTATCGACGGCAGTTTACCTTCAGGCACCGTAATACTGTGTATTTTTTTCAGCATTTTAACGTATTCCGCTACGCAAAAATCCATACGCTCCGGCTCTTTGGCAAGTATATTTGAAAAAGAACGGGCATTAAGAAGCTCAAAAACAGAGCCATAGCTGTCGCCGACCCTGACCACGTCATAAGATATTGCTGTCGGGACGCCGAGAATCAGTGCCAGCCGCGCCACTTCGCGCTCATGCTGAATTTCGGCAATCGCGTCGGCATTTTTATATGTCTTTACGACATTATCACGGTCGATACGGTAAACTTTTCCGTTAAAGCCCTCGCCGATAACCTCACAGCCCTCAACGGAAACAACAACCCGGTACGCCTTTTCCACCCGCATCATTTCGGTAAAACCCGTCATTTCCAGAATTTCATACACCTCTGTGCGGACATTTATAATTCTGAGGTCGGAATATATTTTTTTGACACGCAGTATTACACGTAATCCGGCGCTCGAAATATATTCCAAATGCTCCGCGTCCAGAATAACGGACGATGAGCCGCTGTCGGCAAGCTGCGCAAATATTTTTTTCTCTGTTTCCGCGGAATTTTCGGAATCAATCCTTCCTGACAATTTAACAGTGACATAATTTTTTTCTATTTTGTTTGTCATAATTATTTCTCTCCTGTATAAATGCTAAAATATTAAATATCAAAAAAATATATTTATTCTTCAATTTTTTTGTACTCCATACAAAGCATGGTCAAATCATCGAACTGCTCCGCGCTTTTTACAAACTCGTCAATAGCTGTATGCACATTTTTAAGTATTTGTTCGGGTGCCGCATTTGTATCTTTGTTGAGAGCCGAAAGCATACGTTCTTTTTCAAACATATTTCCTTGAGCATCTGTTGCTTCGGGCACTCCGTCGGTGTACAAAAATATCTTTGAACCCGGCTCAAGCATCAGCTCATACTGCTTATACTTTATGCCGTCCATACCGCCGATTACAAAACCGTGAGTATCCTTTAACAATTCAAAAGCACCGCCGGGATTTTTTAATGCAGGGTATTCATGTCCGGCGTTTGCCGCCGTGAGCTTTCCGGTGGATATTTCCAGTATCCCCAGCCAGACCGTTACAAACATTTCTTCACGGTTATTGGAACAAATCGCTGCGTTTGTATCGCTCAATATTTGTGCGGGGCTTTTGCCCATCATAGCATTGTTGGCGAGAATTATCTTGGTTGCCATCATAAACAGTGCCGCGGGGATACCTTTTCCCGAAACATCAGCTATAACCATACACAGATGATTGCTATCTATAAGGAAAAAGTCATAAAAATCGCCTCCGACCTCTTTTGCCGGATCCATTGTTGCATAAATATCAAATTCAGACCTGTCCGGAAAGGCGGGATAGACGTTTGGAAGCATATCTGCCTGTATTCGGGTAGCAAGATTCAATTCCGTGGTAATTCGTTCTTTTTCTGCCGTTATTTTCGTCAGATTTTCCTCGTATTCGGAAAGAGACATCTCCATATCCGCCATAACAAGGCTAAGATTTTCCACCTCGTCTCCGGTATGTATATCAAGTGATGCAAAACAGTTCGTGTCCTTAACTCCCGCGCTTCGTTCTTTCGCGTATTCCTGTGCGGCATTGGCAATCTCGTCAATCGGTTCCACCAATGTTTTTTTCATATGCCTTATCATCAAGAACGAAATAATCATAATTATCAGCAACATGGCAACAGTGACCTGCAGCGTGTATGTACGTATACCTGTCAAAACATTATCTATTGTCACATCAACAAGCAGAAACGCACAAATTTTTCCCTTATCATTCCGTAGTGGCGTCCCTGCGGTACAAATCCAGCCGTATTTATCGATATGCTCAATATCATAAAGCATACCTTCGCCGTTCCAATCCAAAAACTTATGCATCCCTTTTTCGTTTACCGGCTCCCATTCACCGGGCAAAAGCCGGTCTTCTTCGTCGGGGTCAACAATATACACCATGGCGCTGTTTTCTTCATCATACATAGCAAGATAAACATCCGAAACATCTTCCGAACGGGTATAATTTGAAAGCATATTAATTAAAACAGTATAGTTTTTGGCGCTTTCAAATTCGGAAAATTCGGCACGATATTCAGCGGTGCCGGTTTTCATACGTTTTTCCGCATTTAAGCTTTTGTATTTTTCCATAACCTCCTGCGCAAACGCAAGCGGATCTGCTCCATATGTTGCCGACATGGAGGCGTACTGCGAAATATAAAAAGCATGGTTTACATACTGCATTGTAAGTGAATAACTGTATAATCCCAAGCCGACTATCAGCATGACAATGCCGAGCAAAATACAGCCTAACAGCGTCGCGCGAAATGTTTTTGCTTCAAGAGAATAGTGCTTTCGTTGTGCAGCACTCATTTCTCTGACTGTTTTTTCAGGCATAGCGCTCCTCCGTTTACTCAATAGTCAAAATATCCGAAAATCCCGTAACTTCAAAAATCTCCTTTATTGTTTCGTTCACACGGCAAAGCTTCATTTTTCCCTGTCTGTTCATAGCTTTCTGTGCCAAAAGCAACACACGCAAACCCGCGGAAGAAATATATTCCAGCTTTTTGAAATCCAATATGAGTTCCGTAAGTCCCGGGAGCGCTTCACGTATAACCTTTTCCATTTCCGGCGCCGTAACCGTATCCAGCCGCCCTTCAAGTGTCAGGACAGCCTTTGTGTTTTCGATTTTTTTGCTAATATTCAGCATTTTTATATTCATTCCTTTCTGACGCACATATACGCAGCAAAATTCGCTACATCTGCTGTGCCATATCATTCAATAATTGTTTTCTCTCGTACATTTTTTTATCAGCCTGCTTAAAAACATCATTAAGGCTGCGGTCAATACCGGGGTAAAACTCTTTAAGTCCCGCGGCAATAATTACCGACCCGTTTTTAAGATTTTTTTCTATCTGTATATTAAAGGACAATAAGAGCTCTTTTCGTTTGTTATAATCGGTACCTTCAAGAATTGCCGCAAATTCATCTCCGCCTATACGGTAAAGCGGGCTGTTTTTAAATATGTTGCAAATAAGCCTGCAAGCATCTTTAAGCAGCCTGTTTCCTGCCTCGTGTCCCAATGTATCGTTCGCAGTTTTAAGCCCGTTAAGGTCAAAAACAACAACGGCAAATTCCTTCATCACACCGTTTGCGATTCGCCTGTTTATACTTGTTTCCGCTTCGGAATAGGCGTGTAAGCTTCTGACTCCCGTAAGAGAGTCGGTATATGCCATATTCTTTACCGTTCCGAGCTCCTGTTTACGTAGCTGCTCCCGTTTAAGAAGCTTTTCAAGCTCTGTTCTGCGTTCTTCTTTTTCATCTTCCAAAACAAAGGTATGAATAATACAGGTGCCGAGTAAGTATCCGATTGCGTATAGCGGCAAAAGAGGATAAAATATCTGGGCAAAAATAAAAATTGTCATTGCAACGCAGTAAAAACCAATTGTTCTGTATCGGCGCCCTCTTCTGCTTTTTTTCTTTAAGCTGATGAAAAGCGTATATGCGGATATCATTAAAAACAAGAGAATCTGAATAAACAAGTTTATATATCTCACTTTACCGGCATTATAAACACCGCTTTCATCGAAATAAAATAATATCGGATAAAAGAAATTAACCGACAAAACGATTAATTCGCATACAAAATAAATTCGGCCGGTAAAGAACAATATTTTTCCAAATAAAAGTTTTTCATTCAGATATTCTATTACATACTGCGTCAGCAAAAAAACCGACATAGCCATAGTTATAAAATAAATAACCGTATTAAAATAATTGATATATATAAGCTTGTGCTCGTACAGAATCCCCCATAAAGTATCGGAAATATAGTAGCACATAACGCAATTCAAAAAATGACGATATGTTTTATTCGCGGATGATTCGTCTTTATTGCTGTTTCTTAAAACATCATAATTAATTATAATATGTATAAGCAGAGCAATAATTCCAAAGCTTGAATACACCATATTCCTGCCACTCCCTAAAAACCAATCAGAACTTGCTTTACAAATGTGTTTTTTTATTTCACAATTACAAATTATATATCATAATTCAAAATATGTCAACATTTTTTGTAATTTTTAAAAAAATCGCAGTATCTTGTTTTTTTAACGTAATAATGTCCTCATTTTCAGGAGGACATTAAAATTTTTTTACTTTGCCGGCAAATTTTTCATATCTTCAACACGGATTTCCTTTGCCTCGTATTTCTCCAGCCAGTCAAGAAGGATGCCCGGAGCGTCAAATACTCTGAAAAGTTCAAGGCTTGCCTCGGACATAAAGCCTTGTTTCGCGGTTTTCACAAGCATTTTAACCATATCGTCATAATAGCCGTCAATATTATAAAGCGCTATTGCCTTTTTGTGTCTGGCAAGCTGTTTTAAAGTAAGCACTTCAAAAAACTCGTCAAATGTTCCCACACCGCCGGGAGCAACAATAAAAGCTTCCGATTTCTCAAAGAGAATTCTTTTTCTTTCACCCATTGTTTCGGTATATATAAACTCATTGCTGTGCGGAAAAAGAATGCCGTCGGCGTTAAAAAACGAAGGAGCGACACCTATAATATAGCCGTGGTTTTCGTACATTCCTCTTGCAGCGGCGCCCATCATACCTCCGATTCCGCCGCCGAAAACAAGAGTATGACCGCGCTGAGCCATTAACTTTCCGAGTTCCTCGGTTTTTTCAATATATATTTTTTTTATTTTATTGCTTGAAGCACCGTAAATACAAATATTCATAAAAATCACCTATTTATATTTTTAATCCATCGTGCCGCTTCGTCAATCCACTTTGCGGCATACGGAATATCCATTTCACTGTTTCCGCACGAGGTTATTTCGTTTGCAAGCGCAACACCGTGACAGCCCTCCGGATAAATATGCAGCTCGTAAGAAATGCCGTTATCGGTAAGCGCCTGCGCCATAGCAAGTGAATTATATACAGATACTACTGTGTCTGGTACTGTATGTACAAGAAACATCGGCACGGTTCTTTCGTCAACACAATTTTCAAGAGAATATTTTTCCAGCTGCTCCACTGTCGGATTTTCCGTACCGAGTATATTGTAAAAAGAGCCTAAATGAGCGCCCCTGACAACTCCTGAAATTACGGGATACACGGGAATAACGGCTTTCGGCTTATTATAGCCGTAAGGCATATCTGTCGCCTCGTAAATTTCCTTCATATGCCAAAGAGTACCGAGGCTTGCGCATAAATGCCGCATCGGCATAAAAACGCTCCGCGTTATCCTTAATATATTTCATTGCTTTTGAAGCTTCAATAAGCGGTTTCGGGAAAACGGCTTTTTCTTTAACCGAATAGTGCAGTACAAAAGCGTTAAAACCCTTTGCCGCAAAAGCAAGCGCGACAGGTTCGCCTTCACGGTCACTGCATACCTCCGAATAGCCGCCGCCCGGAATTACAAGTATTGAATCCTTTATTCTTCCGTAAATATCATCGGGAACATAAGTTTCAAGAAACACATTTTCATCATTTTCATCTAAACGTATTTTTTCATAAATCATTTTTTAACCTCTTTTTAATTTATATTTTTATTTTTCATATACGCTCCGCAGACAGCGTCAATTACCGCCGCTCTCATACCGCCTTTTTCAAGCGCGTGTACGCCTTCAATGGTTGTTCCGCCGGGGCTGCATACATCATCCTTTAAGCTTTCAGGGTGTCTGCCGGTTTCAATAATCATAGCTCCGGCACCTGTTATCGTCTGCGCCGCGAGCCTTGCGGCAAGCGCTCTCGGAAGTCCGCATTTAACCGCGCCGTCCGCCATACTCTGCGCGAACATATACACAAAAGCGGGACCGCAGCCCGAAACCGCGCTTGCGGCATCAATGAGTCTTTCCTCAATTTCCATAAGCACCCCGGATTTTTCCATAGCGGAGACAAATTCCTCTTTTTCGTCTTTTGTTACCGCTTCGTTTGCACAATAAACCGTTGTTCCCATACCGATACTTACGGGTGTATTTGGCATAATGCGTATAACAGGATATTTTTCTCCCAAAATATCACATATTTTTTCTGTTGTAACGGCTGCCGCCATTGTAACGATAACAAAACGCTCCTTACGGTTTTTAAGCGTATCTTTTATTGTTTCAAACAATTGCCCTATCGTTTGCGGCTTTACGCCGATAAAAATGTATTGCGCTTTTTCCGCGACATCAAAATTATCACCGACCACACAACCGATTTTTTTTGCCAAAGCTTCGGCTTTTTCTTTTGTGCGGTTTGAAACGATGATTTTTTCGGGATTTTCCGCCTTTGA
>CACZWD010000040.1 GCA_902784805.1 uncultured Ruminococcus sp.
AAAATCAAACAGAAATATATTAGGCTTTCATGTCGACGGAAATGAAATGAAAACAGATCAATTAGGATTTATCATCCCAATAAAAAAAGAACAAAAAAATAAGAACTTCTTTTCCAAATCACAAATATATTATGAAGCAGAAAAATACAAAGACATTCCTCAAGTTTTAGTAAGCCCTATTAATAAAATGAGAAGCAGTAATAATTGTTGGGTTTGTGAATGCTGGAATGAAGTCGAATTTTCCCTTGATTTTAATAATAAGGAGATAAAGCCAAAATATATTGTGGTTAAACTCCATTTAGATTTCGAAGATTATGCCCCTGGTGATATGATTTATAAAAAGAAGAATTTCAAATTAGTAAGAATGTGTCCTCCTGGAAAACTTAAATATTTTTTTACAGTGGATGGAAATCCTGTTTATAATTGCTATAAAGAATATGATTATAAAATTAAAGAATTTGAAAAACCGATAAAATATAGTTTTAATGAAGAATATATAGAACAATTTAATAATATTAAATTCATCGATTCAGAAAATGAAGAAAATAATAATAATAATGCTAACGAAATAAATAATAATATAATAACTATAAACAGGAAATATTTAGGGGAAGATATTGATATTGATATCCAAGAAGATATAAAAGATAAAAATAATAAGCTTATTTCCAAAACAATATATATCAGGAATTTTGGACTTAGATATGTCCCTCCTAATAATAATATAATGACAAAAGATTATCAAAGCACTCTGAAATTTAGTATACCAAGACCTGAAAATACTTCATCGAGAACTAAGAAACAGAATCCTTGGAAATACACTGATTCAATTTGGAATTATTATAAATTTAATTTCGAAGGTGAAACTGATGAAATTATTGAAAAAATGTTTGAAGCAGATTTTAAATTGGCTGAATATGATTCTATATTTATAAATGAGAATGAATTTCTTTCTGCTAAAAAATTATTGAAAGAAAATTATCGAAAAATTTTTAATTGCTATTTAACCTTGTCATCTTATAGTGGGAATACCGTTTGGCAAATAACTTCTATAACAATAATAGATTGGTTAAAAGAAAAATGCGAAAATTTTTTGGATGATGATTATAATCTGAAAAAATTAGAAAAAGTATTTTCAAATATTTATTACAATAAAACAGAAGCAGAAGAAAGAAGTCGATATAAAAAATATTTCCCTTCTAATGCTTTTAATTTAATAAGGCATAGTTTTATGCTATTTTTAGTAGAAATTTCTATAGATAAATTCATTACTTTAAAGCACCAAACAGAAAGTCCTTTAGAAGCTTTTAAATTCGCAATGAATAATTTTTTTATTCAGGGATTTGATAATTATGATTATCATACCTGGAGAAAAGAACGCTATTATAATGAAGAAATGGATAATTTTATAAAAGCATTTTTGCCTTTAATAGACGGTATTTTCCACACTTTTTCTCCCGGCTCAAAAAGACCGTACACAGAAGCTGTGGATTCGCCTGTTCGTATAAGTTCACGGTTTGAACGCACGCCCGTAAGCATGGAAATAGAGTCTATTAAAATAGACTTTCCTGCACCTGTTTCACCCGTAAGCACATTTAAGCCGCCCGAAAATTCGACATCGGCTTCTTCGATTACGGCAATATTTCTTATTTTCAAATGAAGCAGCATAGCTAAAAACCACCACTTATTTTAAAATTCTGTTAAGATACGAAACGAGCTTAACAGCCTCTTTTTCATCTCTCATAATCAAAAGTATAGTATCGTCACCGGCAATTGTGCCGACTATCGAGTTGTTTGTAATAGAGCCGTCAACTGCGGCCGCCGCCGCACCTGCCATACCGGGGAGAGTTTTAATGACTACCTGATTTAAAGCGTAATCAACCTCGGTCATTGACTCGCCGAGAATAATGTTAAGCCTTGATTCGACATCGCCGTTTCCGTTATCGGTTGCCGCCGTTGCATAGCGGTATCCGCCGCCCGGAGCCGCAACTTTAATAAGCCTAAGCTCTCTTATATCCCTTGAAACAGTCGCCTGCGTTGCATCATACCCTTCCTTTTTGAGCGCCGAAACAAGCTCCTCTTGAGTTTCTATAATATTTTCCCTTATTATTTCAAGTATTTTTGCGTGTCTGCCGTATTTCATATCATAATCTCCTTTCTAAGAATTTTCTCTCAGTTTCATACGAAGAAGGTCATAAAATCCGTAATTATCCATTTTTATAAGCTTTGTTCTGATTGCCGAAGCACACACGCTGAAGCTTTCTTCGGCTTTCAGCGGGCTGATTATTTTTCCGTCTACCGTAATGAGCGCCTTATATTCATATTTTGTGCCGAGCTTAACTGTAATTTTCTTATCGCTCGGCAAAACTATTGTCCTTGAATGGAGGTCGTGCGAGCAAATAGGCGTTACCATAAGCACGTCCATTGTCGGGTATGCAATCGGTCCGCCTGCCGATAACGAATAAGCCGTTGAGCCTGTCGGAGTGGAAATTACAATTCCGTCCGCCGTGTATGTATCCGCATATTCATCGTCCACATAAACGGAAAGCTCAATAATTCTCCCGAATTCCGAGCGTGAAGCCACAACATCGTTTAAAGCGAGAATATTTTTGCCGCCGTCATACGACAAATTCAGCATCATATGTTCACGCATTTCGTAGTCGCCCGAAACGAGCCTTTCCGCCGCCTCTTTTATATAATTTCTTTCTGCGCTCGCAAGGTATCCGACACGTCCGAGATTTATGCCGAGAATAGGCTTGCCTGCTGCTGCCGCCTGCGGTGCAACCTGCAGAATTGAGCCGTCGCCGCCCATAACCGTTATAATATCGCAAACATCAAAAAATTCTTCTTCACTCAAAAAACGTGCATACGGTGCATAAAATTTTTCTTCTTTTTCAAAGTCTGCGCAGGCAAATAAAAAAATCTCCGCCTTGCCGCCGAGAGCGCCGCAAAACTCCTCCATAGCCTTTTTACATTCGCTTTTTGACAAATTCGGAATAATACCGATTTTCAGCACGGCTTTCCCTCCCTGCAAATAATAATTTAAAAATCTGTTACAATGTGTATAAATATCCACTATAATAGATTATACAACATTTTCTTATAAAATACAATAGTTTTTTAAAAATTATGCATAGGTGCGCACACGCTTTTATATATATTTAAAAAAATTTCAAATTCTTGAAAAAAACTCTTGCTTTTTCATTATATTTATGTTATAATAATATCTGTTATAAATAAGCGCCGGTAGCTCAACCGGATAGAGTGTTTGGCTACGAACCAAAAGGTTGGGGGTTCGAGTCCCTTCCGGCGCGCCACGTCGGAGCAAGCTTACAAACGCTTGCTCTGATTTTTTTTGCAAAAATCAGAGTTCGCTCATGCCGCTGCTCCTCCTTTTCCGAAAAAGGTCACGGCAAGTCGCTTGGCTCGTTTGTAAACGCACTCGCTGTCGCTTGGTTGCCTACCAACCTTTTTCGGGTTGCGCCTACGGCGCAAGTACATCTAAACCGTACAGAGGCTGAAAGGACGGAAAGCACGCAGTGGTGCGAAGTCCGCTGCCGAAAATTGACAAATCTTGTTTTTTGCGGTATAATAAAGTGAAATATAGGAACGGAAGTGGCATAGATGATTCAGGATTTACATTCGCATACCTATTACTCTTATTGCGGCAAGGATTCTCCTGAAGCCGTTATACAAAATGCTATTAAAAACGGGATAGAACTTATGGGGATTTCGGACCATTATTACGGAGTTGTAATGAACAGACCCGGAGTTACATATGACAGTGATGAACATCGAGTGATAACACATACTAATGCTCTTAAAAGGTACTTTGAACATATGAAAACTCTTGCTGAAAAATACAAGGATTATATAGAAGTCTGGTGCGGTATTGAAATTACTGCCGTGGATAAAGGGTTT
Source organism: uncultured Ruminococcus sp. (assembly GCA_902784805.1). GTDB lineage: Bacteria > Bacillota > Clostridia > RUG12999 > RUG12999 > RUG12999. The sequence goes on from CACZWD010000040.1 coordinate 3,922, forward strand.
ACATTGCTTCCCGACGGAGTAGATGTATCAATGTTTGATTACTGCCTTATTGAAAATTTTCAGTTGCAGGGCTCTGTTATAGATGACGTTTTTGCTTTTGCCGCACGTTGCGGATGTGAAAGAACAGGGCTTGCCCATATGGATTTACCTGCCTTTATTCTTTCAAAAGGATTAGATATGAATGAGTTTTTTAAGAAAATGAATGAACAAAATGTTTTTTGGGAGCTTAATGTAAATTATGATTCAAAGCATAATTATAGGGAACACCAATATGTAAAAGATTTTTTTAAAAACGGCGCTCTGATTGATGCTGTTAAAAAAAGCGGAATGAAGATGAGTGTTGGCTTTGACGGGCATCTCTTGGAAGACTATGACGCAGATAGAGTTATAACTGCCTGTCATAAGCTGGAGGAGCTGTCTGTTCCTATGATAAAGTGATTTTTACAGTATTGAAATTTTTAAAAAAATATGTTATAATAAAACCAACAATTAAAAATTCGGCGTTGCCGAGAGGTTGGTTTTATTGTTTCAATGTGCTTCGGCACGATGCGCCTTGCATATATGGTATAATAAAATCAACAATTAAAAATTTGGCGTTGCCGTAATGTTGGTTTTATTGTTTCACTGTGCTTCGGCACGATGCGCCTTGCATATATGATATAATAAAATCAACAATAAAAAACCAACAATTAAAATTCGGCGTTGCCGTAATGTTGATTTTATACGCTATACCGCAAACTGAAAAAAGGAGATTACTATGAAGCTTATACAAAGTTTTTCTGTTGACCATACGGCAATTGTGCCGGGTATTTTTGTCAGCCGGGAGGACACTATGGGTGACAAAAAAATAACAACATATGATATAAGGCTTAAAAGACCGAATAAAGAGCCTGTAATTGATGTGGCGGCTATGCATACTCTTGAGCATATCATAGCCACAACGCTCAGAAATGACCCCGACTGGAAAGACGAGGTTATCTATTGGGGACCGATGGGCTGCCTGACGGGCTTTTACCTAATCCTCAAAAACAACCGTCCTCCGCAGGAAATTTACGGGCTTATTCTAAGCGCTTTTAAATCGGTAGGCGATGCAAAGGAAGTGCCCGGTGCAACAGCTGTGAACTGCGGACATTATCTTATGCATAACCTTGCAATGGCAAAGCTTTATGCGGCCGAATTTGTCAGCTATCTTGAAAAAAATGCGGGTAAGTCCGAAATTTTTGAATATCCTAAGTCGGAAAGGCTCGAAATAGGTGACGGAACGTTATTTTACGATTCGTAAGAAAAATAAGCTGTTCTTGAAAATTATATTTTAACAGGAAATGAGTTTTGGCTATGATTAGTGATATGAGTTTAATATTTACAAAAATGATAGGAACGTTGGCGGTAATACTGGTTGTTTCGGCATTTATCGGCGGCAGTGATGTTCTTTCAAAAATTGTAAAAACAGAGAGAAAGTTAAAATATTACGTTATTGTCGGCTTGCTTGGCGGCATTTTTGGCATATACGGAAACATTTCGGGCTTTGATGTAAACGGCGCGGTTATTTCTGTCAGAGATATAGGACCTATGCTTGCAGGCTTTACAGGCGGACCGATAGGCGGCTTGATTGCAGGGCTTATTGCCGGAGTACATAGGCTTACAATCGGTGGAATTACCGCTAAGGCGTGCGTTGTTGCAACCTGCTGCACTGGGCTTATTTGCGGTGCGGTATCAAAAAAATGGTACGATTATATCATAAAGCCGCATATTGCGCTTTTAATCAGCGCCTTAATGGAAGTGTTTCACCTCAGCATAGTTTTGGTTATGGTAAAGCCGTTTGAAACGGCGGTGGACATTGTAGAGAAGATTGCTGTGCCGTTTATTGCGGTAAATTCTCTGGGTTTTGTTTTAATGATTATCATAATGACATATACGGAAAAACAGCGAGCCCTTACAATGGAAAAAAACCGTATTCAGTCGGAGCTTGAGGTTGCAAATGTAATTCAGCACTCGCTTCTGCCGCTTATAAACGAGAATTATCCCGGCTGCAAGGAGCTTGATATAAGCGCTTCTATGGAGGCGGCAAAAGAGGTTGGCGGCGATTTTTACGATGTTTTTTATGTTGACCCGACGCACCTTGCCTTTGTTATAGGCGACGTTTCCGGAAAAGGCGTGCCTGCCGCCTTGTTTATGGCGTCAGCAAAAATCACTTTGCAGAATTGCATAAGAGATATTCCCGAACTTTCGCAGGCTGTTGAAATAGCAAACAATGCTCTTTGTGCAAGAAACGAAGCCGAAATGTTTGTAACCATGTGGGTAGGCATTTTGGATTTCACAAGCGGAACGCTTGAATTTGTAAGCGCAGGACATAATCCGCCGGTACTCCTTCATAATAACAAGGCGGAAATGTTAAAGTTCAAAAACGGTTTTGTTCTTGCCGGTATGGAAAATATGAAATACAAAAAGCACAGTATTCAGCTTGAAAAAGGCGATATAGTGTATTTATATACAGACGGCGTGACCGAGGCGGAGGATAAAAACCATAATCTGTTTGGTGACGAAAGACTGCTTGCAACCTTTGAAAATAAGAGCGAAAACAGTTCGGCTGAAATGGTCGAAAACGTGAAAAGCGCAGTTGACACCTTTATAAACGGTAACAGTCAGTTTGACGATATGACTATGCTTTGTTTTAAATGGAAAAAGGACTGATATAAGCCGAGCAGAGGATAAAAACACGCAATCAAAGTAAGCGATTGAGTCAGCACTCTGAGAGACGCACTTTATCAATAAGGTGCGTCTCTTTTAAATAAAATGCTTGCGAGCGGAGCTTTAGTTTTACTTGACAATTTTTGCAAGTTATAGTATAATATAAAATAGAGATATTATATGAATAATGAAAGGGGGTAATTATGTGGTTGAAAAAAAGCTTAAAAGCTCTTTTATGGGTTACAACAAAGAGGACGTTCATTCATATGTGGCGGAGCTTGACCTTGAAATGAAATCTAAAATTTCCGCATACGAGGAAAATATTTCCGAGGCACAGAAGGGTTTCGACAAGAAAGAAGCGGAATTTGAAAAGGCTTTGAGTGAAAAAGAGGCGAAAATCGACGAGCTTTCAGAGGCGAAGTTTGCGGCTCAAAAGGCGCTCGATGAAGCTTTAAGCCAAATTGACGCTCTGACGGCAAAAATTAAAGAGCTTGACTCGGTTGTTGAAGAAGCGGAGAAAAAATCAAGACAGCTTGAGCAGGAGAAATATAAGCTTGCCGAACAAATTTCGGTTTACGAAAGTGAACGCAGCCGCATACCCTCAGCGCTTATAAGTGCCGAAGAAAAGGCAGGTGCGGTTCTTGAGGACGCACGAAAGAAAGCGGATATAATACTTGCCGATGCGGCGCAGCTTGCGGATAACAAGCTGTCGTCGGCGGAGAATAAATATAAAAAGCTTATTGAAGAATCGGAAGATTTTAAACGCAAGGTTATAGTTTCGAGGCAGAATTTAATTGCCGCTATGTCCGCATATAAAAAGGCGCTTGACGACGCCTTGCAGGAATATTGATTGAGGGGAAACCGAAATGAAAGAAAATTTAAAAAATAAAATTCTCGATATACTTAACGAAAATTGCCAGCATACTCCGGCTGAAATCGCTACAATGCTCGGCGCTGACGAAAGCCTTGTTATTTCGGCAATTGACGAGCTTGAAGGCGACAAAATTATCCTCGGATACAAAGCCATGATAAACTGGGAAAAAATCGTTTCGGATAACGTAATTGCACTTATTGAGCTTAAAGTAACGCCGCAAAGAGGCGAAGGCTTTGATAAAATTGCGGACAGAATTTATAAATATCCGCAGGTTGATACGGTTTATCTTATGTCGGGCGGTTTTGACCTGACCGTTATAATAAACGGCAAAACCATGAAGGAAGTTGCTATGTTTGTTGCCGAAAAGCTTGCTCCCATGGAGTCGGTTGTAAGCACCGCAACTCATTTTGTGCTTAAAAAATATAAAGAACAGGGCGTAATTTTTACCGATGAAGAAGTTGACGACAGGCAGGTGATTACGCTGTGACGGATTTTGAAAGTCTACTTTCCGAAAAAGTCAAAGCAACAAAACCTTCCGGAATAAGAAAATTTTTTGATATAGTTGCAGAAATGAAAGACGCTATTTCGCTTGGCGTGGGCGAGCCAGATTTTGTTACCCCTTGGGCTATAAGAGAAGCGGGAATTTATTCGCTTGAACGTGGAAATACGCACTATACCTCAAACTGGGGTCTTGCCGAGCTTAGAAAAGAAATTGCAAATTATCTTGAAAGGCGTTTTTCTTTAAAATACGAACCTAAAACCGATATAATGGTAACGGTGGGCGGAAGTGAAGCTATTGACGCTTGCATACGGGCGCTTATTGATAACGGCGACGAGGTTCTTATACCGGAGCCGAGCTTTGTTTGTTACAGTCCGTGTACGGTGCTTGCGGGCGGTAAACCCGTGCCGATAGTAACCCGTGCGGAGGACGAATTCAGGCTTACTCCCGAAGCTTTAAAAGCGGCAATAACGCCAAAAACGAAGCTTCTTATTTTGCCGTACCCAAATAACCCGACAGGCGCAGTTATGACCCGTGAGGACCTTGAAAAAATTGCGGCAGTTATCCGTGATACAAACATTATCGTGCTGTCAGACGAAATATATTCGGAGCTTACATACGGCGGCACTCATGTTTCTATTGCAACGCTTCCGGGAATGTTTGAGCGAACAATTGTTGTAAACGGCTTTTCAAAAGCATATGCCATGACCGGTTGGAGACTTGGTTATGCGGCAGGAAACCCGACAATAATTAAATCCATGATAAAAATTCACCAGTTTGCGATAATGTCTGCGCCGACAACAAGTCAGTATGCGGCAATTGAGGCACTTCAAAGCTGTGATGAAGATATTGAACGAATGAAAAACGAATATAACTACCGCAGACGTGTTATGGTTGACGGTTTTCGGAAAATGGGGCTTGAATGCTTTGAGCCGCGCGGCGCGTTTTACGTTTTTCCGAGCATTAAAAGCACGGGTATGACCTCGGCGGAGTTTTGCGAAAAACTGCTTTACAGCAAAAAGGTTGCGGTAATTCCGGGCGACGCTTTCGGAGAGAGCGGCGAGGGATATATAAGAGCTTCTTACTGCTACTCCATAAAAAATATCGACATTGCGCTTGAACGCATTGCCGAATTTTTAAAAGAGATTTAAGCATTGTTTTTTGTATATTTTTCTTTGTAGTTGTTGCCCCATTCCTGCATAGCGTCAAGGATTGGGCGCATAGTTTCGCCGGGAGGCGAAAGTGAATATAAAACTTTGGGCGGAACTTCCGGAAATACAGTACGGGTGATGATTCCGTCCTTTTCTATTAAGCGGCGGCTGTCCGTCGGGTGATTTATGAAGCTCGTTAAAAAGGGGATTAACACATGAACAAAACTGAAAAACTGGATTTTTTGATAGAATATTTAAAGGGCGAGAATGAAATATATAAAGATATTGACGTTCCGAATAATGAGGAGGAAAAGTTTAAGCTTTACAGAAGCTTTGTAAACGTCAGACCTGCCGTGCGTGCAAGCGACGCTTTCCTTGAAGCGGAGGACAGCTTTTTAAAGGAGCTTACTCTTTCAAAGGGGATTACCGACATAAAGGACTTAGCACCGGTTGAGGAAAATATTTACCTTTGGAAAGGCGATATTACAACGCTTAAATGCGGAGCGATAGTAAACGCCGCCAATTCGGGTATGACAGGCTGCTGGCAACCGTGTCACAGCTGTATTGACAACTGCATACACACTTTTTCAGGGGTCAGGCTCAGGTATAAATGTAATGAAATTATGAGGTCGCAGGGCTACGAAGAACCGACAGGCAAGGCAAAAATTACGCCTTCGTATAACCTTCCGTGCGACTATATTATTCATACGGTAGGGCCGATTGTACGCTCGCCGCTTGGCGAGGAGCATAAAAGGCTTCTTGAAAGCTCGTACCGCTCGTGTTTGGAGCTGGCGAAAGCAAATAATATAGAAAGCATAGCTTTTTGCTGCATTTCAACGGGCGTATTCGGTTTTCCGCAGGAAGCGGCGGCGGAGATAGCCGTTAGAACGGCAAGAGAATTTTTGAAAGATAACAAAATGAAGGTGATATTTAATGTTTTCACAAGCGAAGACTACGAAATCTATAACAGATTACTCGGAGGAAATAAAAAAGCTTAAAGAAGAAATTCAGTCGGCAGACGCCGTTTTGATAGGCGCAGGCGCAGGGCTTTCGACTGCCGCAGGCTTTATGTACAGCGGTGATTTTTTTAAAGAGCATTTTGCGGATTTTGAAGAAAAATACGGCTTTCACGATATGTATTCGGGCGGTTTTTATCCGTTTTCTTCAAGGGAGGAGTTTTGGGCATTTTGGTCGAGAAATATTTACCTTAACCGCTATACGGAAAGAGATAACGGAACCTATAAAATGCTTTTAGACCTTGTTCGTGACAAAGATTATTTTGTCCTTACCACAAATGTTGACCATCAGTTTCAAAAGGCGGGCTTTGACAAGCACAGGCTTTTTTATACCCAGGGTGACTACGGGCTTTTTCCGTGCAGTGAGCCGTGTCACGAAAAAACTTACGACAACGAAGATATTGTAAAGCAGATGTACGAGCGGCAGGAGAATATGAAAATACCGTCCGAGCTTATTCCGAGATGTCCCGTTTGCGGCAGGTTTATGACAACAAATCTGCGTGTGGACAACCGCTTTGTTCAGGACGAGGGCTGGCACAAGGCGTCCGACCGTTACGAGGATTTTGTGCGTCGTCACGAAAATTTACACATTCTGTTTTTGGAGCTTGGCGTGGGCTTTAACACACCTGTTATTATAAAATATCCGTTTATTAAAATGACGTATAAAAACCCGTCTGCGGTTTACGCCTGCGTTAATTTTGGCGAGGCGGTCGCACCGAGCGAGATTGAAAAGCAGGCAATCTGCATAAACGGAGATATAAAAGAAATACTTGAAAAGCTTTCAGAGTGCTGATAAACTCGGTCTACCGCAAGCAAACCAATTTAAAGTAAAAAATTAATGGTTTTTATTTAACATTTTTGATTATAAGGTCAGTGGTGCAGTTTTTAAAAAAACTGCACCACTGCTTGCTTTCCGCCCTTTAAATCTCTACCGTACCCATGTACGCCGACGAGTTTTAAAGGACGAAATATACCTTCGCTTCTCAGCCTCTGCTTAAGCTTAATGACTTTGTCATTAAGCTGACAAAAATATACCGCTTTTTTGCGGTATATTTTTGATTGGGAGTATGATATGAAAAAATTTATAGAACAGTCGCTTTTGAAGCGACAACCCTTCAGCA
>CACZWD010000041.1 GCA_902784805.1 uncultured Ruminococcus sp.
AGACGAAGTTTTTGATTTAAACGGAGAAGAAGAAGCGATTTGTCTTGTTAATTTTCTTAAAGAAAAAAAGCTTAAAATTTCTACCGCCGAATCCTGCACGGGCGGGCTTGTTTCGCAGCTTATAACCTCCGTTTCGGGGGCTTCCGATGTTTTTGAGTATGGTTTTGTGACTTACGCGAACGAGGCAAAAACCAAAATACTCGGCGTAAACCCCGAAACACTTAAAAGCGTGGGAGCGGTAAGCGCCGATACCGCAAGAGAAATGGCAATGGGAGCGAAGGAAAAATCGGGCAGTGATATTGCCGTATCCCTTACGGGTATTGCCGGTCCGACAGGAGCAACAGAGGAAAAACCCGTAGGGCTTGTATATGCCGGCTTCGCGTTTAAAAACGAATCTTTCGCGTTTGAATACAGGCTTAAAGGCAGCCGTGATGAAATACGTATGAAAGCGGCGGCAAAAACGCTTGAAGCGGTAAGGCTGCTTATTGGAAGCGATGAATAATAACATGATATAAAAAGAAGGGAATGATTACATATGAAAAAGGAAAGCAAAAAACAAGCGCCTCTTGAAGAGCTTGAAGGCGAGCAAAAGGAAAAAGCAATAAAAACCGTTTTTGAACAGCTTGAAAAGGAATTTGGCAAGGGCGCGATAATGCGTATGGGTGATAAAACCGCCGCAGATGTTGACGTTATACCAACGGGATCTTTAAGCCTGGATTTGGCGCTTGGAATAGGCGGTGTGCCACGAGGCAGAGTTGTTGAAGTTTACGGCCCCGAATCCTCCGGCAAAACAACCCTTTCTCTTCATATAATCGCTGAAGCGCAAAAGCTTGGCGGCGAGGTTGCGTTTATTGACGCGGAGCACGCGCTTGACCCTGTATATGCGGCGGCTCTCGGTGTAAACGTTGACAGGCTTATCGTTTCACAGCCCGATACGGGTGAAGATGCCCTTCAGATTGCCGAAACCCTCGCGAGAAGCGGTGCTATTGATATTATTGTTATTGACTCGGTCGCGGCGCTTGTGCCGAAAGCTGAAATTGAAGGCGAAATGTCAGAGCTTCAGGTGGGAGCGCAGGCAAGGCTTATGTCAAAGGCGCTTCGCAAAATTACGGGTGTGGCAAGCAAAACAAACACAACCATTCTTTTTATAAATCAGTTAAGGCTTAAAATAGGTACTATGTATGGAAGTCCCGAAACAACCACGGGCGGCTACGCGCTTAAATTTTACTCGTCTGTCCGCATGGATATCAGAAAAGCGGAGGCTATAAAATCAGGCGCCGAGGTTATCGGAAACCGTACAAAAGTTAAAATTGTCAAAAACAAAATGGCGCCGCCTTTTAAAGAATGTGTGTTTGATATTATGTATGGCGAAGGCATATCAAAAACAGGTGAAATACTTGACCTTGCCGCCGAATATGATATAATTAAAAAGGGCGGCGCATGGTATTCGTATAATGACGAAAAAATCGGTCAGGGCAGGGATAATACCTTACCGAGCACCCGGATATTTTGAATGAGGTTGAATATAAAGTCAGAAGCATACTCGGCGTTCCGATTCCGGATTATCTTAAAGACCTTGACGTGTTTACCGATGAGGACGACAAGCCGATAAACGTGACGGTTAAGCCTAAAAAGAATATTGATACCGAGCTTGATGACGTGGTTTTGGAAGATAATTATGAGGATGAAATTTGATGGACGAGGAGCTTTTTAAAAAAGCGGAAAGAGCCGCCGCAAGGATGTTAAAATTTCGGCAGACGAAAAGGGGTTTTAAGGATAAAATGCGCCGTAAAGGCTATCCTGCGGATATTGTCGATGCGCTTACCGAAAAAGCGGAAAACCTCGGATATATAAACGATAGTGACTATGCCGCCGCTTTTGCGCATGACAGCGTATTGATTAACCGCTGCGGCAAAATAAAGGTCGTGAAAAGCCTTTTCGTGAAAGGAATTGACAAGGAAACGGCAGCGGAAGCGCTTTCAGCCTTTGATGATGAAATATATCTTGACAATCTTCGCTATTTTTTTTATAAATATTTTGGTGACGCGGCGCACATAAGCAAAGAGGACGCGGAATATTTTAAGAAAAAAATGCTCGCGAGAGGATATACTTACAGGCAGATACAGGCTGTCGCGGAAGCTCTTGTTTCGGAATAAATAATACAAAGGATTGAAAATATGTATAAAGTAGGTTTTGTTTCTCTCGGCTGTCCGAAAAACCTTACCGATACCGAAAGTATGATAGGTCTTTTAAGCCGTGATTACGAAATTGTAAACGACCCTATGAAGGCGGATATAATTATTGTGAACACCTGCGGCTTTATTGAAAGCGCAAAGCAGGAATCTATAGATACTGTGCTTGAAATGGCGGGCTATAAGGAAAAAGGCAGGCTGAAAAAGCTTATTGTTACGGGCTGTCTTGCCCAGCAGTACAAAGACGAGCTTTTAAAAGAAATTCCGGAAGCGGACGCAGTTGTCGGCACGGGCAGCTATCAGGATATTTTACAAGCGGTAACAGAAGCTTTAAAGGGCGAAAAAGTAAAAATTTGCGGCGATATAAACGGAGAAATCCCCGAAAATCTGCCGAGAGCGCTCGCGACGCCTTTTTACAGCGCGTATCTTAAAATCGCCGAGGGCTGTGACAACCGGTGTACATATTGTATTATACCTTTTTTAAGAGGAAAATTCAGAAGCCGCAAAGAGGAATATATTGTTAAAGAAGCGGAGGCTCTCGCAAGGTCGGGAGTAAGCGAGCTTATTCTCGTCGCGCAGGATATAACCTGCTACGGCAAGGATTTTGGCGGCAAAGCGCGGCTTACGGAGCTTTTAAGGAAGCTTTCAGGGATTAAAGGCGTTCACCGTATAAGGCTGCACTACTGTTACCCCGAAAGGGTGACAGACGAGCTTATAGATGAAATCGCTGAAAATCCGAAAATATGCAAGTATATAGACATTCCTATGCAGCACGCTTCGGATAAAATACTAAAACGAATGGGACGGCATGTTACAAAAGCCGGACTTGTAAGTCTTATAAATAAGCTTCGCGGGAAAATCCCCGACATTAAAATAAGAACGACCTTCATAACGGGCTTTCCGGGCGAAACGGAAGAAGATTTTAACGAGCTTAGAGCCTTTATATCGGAAATGCGTTTTGATAAGATGGGAGTTTTCCCTTTTTCATGTGAGGAAGGCACGGCGGCGGCAAAGCTTGACGGCGAGGTTGCGGAGGAAATACGTGAGAAACGCGCGTCAGAGCTTATGGCTGTTCAGCAGGAAATATCTCTTGAAAAGGGACGTGCGCAAATCGGAAAAACGATTGAGGTTTTATGTGAACGTCAGCTCCCCGACGGCAGATATGAGGGCAGGAGCGACGGCGATTCGCCCGAAATTGACGGCTGTGTGGTTTTTGAAGGCAATAACGTGAAACCGGGCGAATATGTAAAAGTTCTTGTGCTTAACGCGAGCGAATATGATTTGGAAGGGAAAGTTCCCTGTGATTTTGATTGAAAAGGACATGATGAATAATGAACATTGCAAATAAGCTGACGCTTTTAAGAGTTGTTTTAATACCGTTTTTTATTGTTTTCGGGCTTATTGATAACGCGGCTTGCGGTTATATTGCCCTTGCGATTTTTATTATTGCTTCTTTTACGGATTATCTTGACGGTAAGCTTGCGAGGAGTTTGGGTATTGTAAGTAATTTCGGCAAATTTCTCGACCCGATTGCCGATAAGCTGCTTGTAATTGCGGCGCTTGCGCTTTTGGTCGGCAGAAACGAGGTATCGGTATGGGTTTTATATATTGTTGTAATGCGTGAGCTTATAATCAGCGGCATCCGTCTTGTCGCGGCGGCGGAAGGCAGAGTTATTCAGGCGGCAATGTCGGGAAAAATCAAGACAGTAATTCAGATGATTGTAATAATTCTCGCGCTTATTCCGTGGATTAACGAAAACATATTATCCGTAAATATCGGAATATTCACGGTGCTTGATATTTTAATGTATATAATGACGCTTGTAACGCTTATTTCGGGCGCGGAATACGTAATAAAAAACAGGGACGTAATAAAGCCCGAATAATTGATTGAAAGGGAAGATAAAAATGAAGCTTTATAACAGTATGACGAGAAAAAAAGAGGAGTTTGTACCCATAAAAGAGGGCGAGGTGCTTATGTACTCCTGCGGTCCCACGGTATATAATTTTTTTCATCTCGGCAACGCTCGTCCGTTTATAATTTTTGATACGTTGCGCAGATATTTTGAGTTTAAAGGCTATGATGTTAAGTTTGTGCAGAATTTCACCGATATTGATGATAAAATGATAAAAAACGCTGGCGAGCAGGGTATAACAGTTCGGGAGCTTGCCGATAAATTTATCGGTGAATATTTTAAAGACGCGAAAGGGCTTGGGATAAAGGAAGCGACCGTCCACCCGAGAGCTACGGAAAACATTGAACAGATTATTGAATTTATAAAGATACTTATTGACAAAGGCTATGCTTATGAATCGGGCGGAGACGTGTATTTTCGCACGCTTAAATTTAAAGATTACGGAAAGCTTTCGCATCAGCCCCTTGAGGATTTAAAGCTTGGCGCAAGGATAGAGGTTGGAGAAAAAAAAGAGGACCCTATGGATTTTGCGCTTTGGAAAGCGAAAAAGCCCGGCGAGCCCGCATGGAAATGCCCGTGGGGAGAGGGACGCCCCGGCTGGCATATTGAATGTTCCGTTATGGCAAACCGCTATCTCGGCAAAACGATTGACATTCACAGCGGCGGCAAGGACCTTATTTTCCCTCATCACGAGAACGAAATCGCTCAGAGCGAAGCCGCGAACGGTCAGCCTTTTGCGCACTATTGGCTTCACAACGGCTTTATAAATGTAAATAACGAAAAAATGTCAAAATCTCTCGGAAACTTTTTTACGATCCGTGATATTGCGAAAAAGTACGATTATGAGGTTATTCGTTTCTTTATGCTGTCGGCGCATTACAGGAGCCCGATAAACTTTTCCGATGAGCTTATGGAGCAGTCGGAAGCGTCGCTTGAAAGGCTTTACACCTGCCTTGAGCAGCTTGAATTTTTAATTTCAAAAGCAGACGAAAAGGAAGAAACCTTGGGCGAAAAAGCGGTTTTTGAAAAGATTTACGCTTACAGGCAAAAGTTTATAAACGCTATGGAGGACGATATCAATACAGCGGACGCAATAAGCGTGCTGTTTGAAATTGTACGGGAAATCAATACCGAAACCGTCGGAGATAAAGTCTTTTCAAAGAAATTTCTTGAAAAGTGCAGGGCGTTTTTAAAAGAGCTTGGCGGCGTGCTCGGGCTGTTGCAAAAAGAAAAGCAGGACGAAATTTCTCCTGAAATAAAAGAACTTGTCGAAAAGCGTTCACAGGCGAGAAAAGATAAAAACTGGGCGGAAGCGGACAGAATCCGTGATGAGCTTTTGAAAATGGGAATAGAGCTTAAAGATACGCCGCAGGGCGTTCAGATAAAGCGTACAGAAGTATAAACGGAGGCGCAGTATGTTTGGAAAACTTGAAAAGGAAGCGGAAAAGCCGGCTTTATATTCGCCTCTGGCACTTGCGTATATGGGTGACTGCGTTTATGAAATGTATGTAAGGCATCATCTGCTTGCGCAAGGAAATTTTTCGTCAAACAAGCTGCATAAGGCGGCAATGAAATATGTTTGTGCGGAGGCGCAAAGCGCCTTTACGGAGGAGCTTGAGCCGCTTCTTTCAGAGGAGGAGGAGGCTGTTTATAAGCGCGGCAGAAACGCGAAATCGCCCACCGTGCCGAAACATGCGGAGCTTATCGATTATAAGCGCGCCACCGGTCTTGAAGCGTTACTCGGTTTTTTGTATCTTGAAGGGCGTGAGGAGCGTATAAACGAAATTATGACTATACTTTTTAGCAAGATAAATGAAAGGATATGACGTTATGACAGTAAAGGAACTCGAACTTACGGCGTGCAGAATAAGACGTGACATTCTGACGGAGGTTTTCAACGCGAAATCGGGGCATCCCGGAGGCTCGCTTTCAATTGCGGATATTCTTGCCGTTCTTTATTTTAAAGAAATGAATATAAACCCGCAGGACCCGCAAGACCCCGACCGTGACCGTTTTGTGCTTTCAAAAGGGCATTGCGCTCCGGCGCTTTACGCGGCTCTTGCTCACAGAGGATTTTTCCCGACCGAAGATTTGCCGACGCTCCGGAAAATTGACAGCTATCTTCAGGGACATCCCGATATGCGAAAAGTCCCCGGTGTTGATATGTCAACAGGCTCTCTCGGTCAGGGCATATGCGCCGCGAACGGTATGGCAATGGCGGCAAAGCTTGACGGCAAAAATTACAGAGTATATACTGTTCTCGGTGACGGTGAGCTTGAGGAAGGACAAGTCTGGGAGGCGGCAATGTTCGCGCCTCATTATAAGCTTGATAATCTTACCGCGTTTATCGACCTCAACCTTTTACAGATTGACGGAGATGTAAGAAAGGTTATGAATCCCACTCCTGTTGATAAAAAGTTTGAAGCCTTTGGCTGGAACGTTATATCCATATGCGCTCATAATTATGAAGAAATAACAGAAGCAATAGAAAAAGCGAAACAGACAAAAGGCAAACCGACCGTGATTATTTGCAGCAGCACAAAAGGCAAGGGCGTATCGTTTATGGAAAACGAAGCTTCGTGGCACGGAAGCGCCCCGGATGAGGAGCAATATAACCTTGCGGTTGCCGAAATCGACGCGAAAATCAAAGAACTGGAGGGCGAAATAAATGGCTAAGAAAATTGCGACCCGTGAAGCTTACGGCAACGCGCTTGCCGAGCTTGGCGAAATAGATAAAAACATAGTGGTGCTTGACGCCGACCTTTCAAAATCCACAAAAACCGACGCTTTTAAAAAGAAATTTCCCGAAAGGCATATAAATATGGGTATTGCCGAGGCAAATATGATGTCCACGGCAGCAGGTATCGCTTCCTGCGGAAAAACCGTTTTCGCGAGTTCTTTCGCCGTTTTCGCGGCAGGCAGAGCCTTTGAGCAAATACGAAATTCAATATGTTATCCGAAGCTTAATGTTAAAATCGGAGCGACACACGCAGGTATTTCTGTCGGTGAGGACGGCGGAAGTCATCAGGCGGTTGAGGATATAGCGATAATGCGCGCTCTTCCGGGTATGGTCGTTTTAAGCCCCTGTGACGCCGAGGAATCAAAACAGGCGGTGTTTGCGGCTGCGAAATATGACGGTCCGGTATATCTTCGTTTCGGAAGGCTTGCCGTAGAACCTGTTTATGAGGAGGGCAAATGTCCGTTTGAGCTTGGCAAGGGCATTACGCTCCGCGAAGGAAAAGATGTTACAGTTGTCACAACAGGGCTTATGGTGCAGGAAAGCCTTGCGGCGGCGGATATTTTAAAATCAAAGGGAATTGAAGCCGGTGTTATAGATATTCATACAATCAAGCCGCTTGACCGTGAAATTATAAAGCGGGCGGCAGGGGCAACAGGCAAAATCGTAACTGTTGAGGAGCATAATATTTTCGGCGGCCTCGGCAGCGCGGTTGCCGAGGTTATTGCCGAAGAAGCGCCGGCAAAGCTTTTAAGAATTGGCTTAAATGATGAGTTCGGAAAATCGGGCACGCCGGCAGCGCTTCTTGAGGAATACGGACTTAATGCCGAAAAGATAGCCGAAAAGATTGAAAAATTTGTTAAATAAATTAGGTCAGAGGCTGTGAAAAAATATATTCATTTTGTCACAGCCCAAAACTATTTCCGGAGGTGATTTTATGGCAGAAGTTGCAGCGCCGCTTGCGGACAGAATACGCCCGACAACCCTTGACGAGGTTGTCGGTCAGCAGCATATACTCGGGCAGGGCAAGCTTTTGAGGCAGGTAATCGCTTCGGGCAGTCTCCCGAATATGATATTTTACGGCCCTTCCGGAACGGGGAAAACAACGGTCGCAAGGATAATCGCAAGCTCCGCCGGCAAAAAGCTTTATTCACTCAACGCGACGACGGCTTCCGTAAGCGATGTGCGCCGCGTTGCCGAAAGCGTCGGCAGTATTGAAGCCTCCGGCGGCGTGATTTTATATCTTGATGAGATACAGAATTTTAACAAAAAGCAGCAGCAGTCGCTTCTTGAACATATTGAGAACGGAAATATAACGCTCATCGCCTCCACTACCGAAAACCCTTATTTTTATGTATATAACGCGATTTTAAGCCGAAGCACGGTTTTTGAGTTTAAGCAGGTATCGGCGCAGGACGTTAATGCCGCTCTTTTACGCGCGGTTGATATTTTAAAAGAGGATTATAAAAACCTTGAATTTAAAGCTGATGATGACGCCCTTTGGCATATCGCGAACGTTTGCTTCGGAGATGTAAGAAAAGCCCTGAATATGCTTGAAATATGCGCGCTTGCGGGACTTGGCGAAAAGGGAGTTCATATAACGCTTGATATGGCGGTGAGCGCTTCAAACCGTCCCGCTATGCGCTATGACCGTGACGGTGACAGTCATTATGATATTTTGAGCGCCTTTCAGAAATCTATCAGAGGAAGCGACCCCGACGCCGCGCTTCATTATCTTGCGAGGCTTGTTGCCGCGGGTGATTTAATTTCAATCTGCCGCAGACTGCTTGTTATGGCGGCGGAGGATATAGGGCTTGCGTATCCAAACGCAATTACCATTGTAAAATCCTGCACGGACGCCGCGAAGGAGCTTGGTTTTCCCGAAGCGCAGATTCCGCTTGCCGAGGCGGTTATACTTCTTGCCACGGCGCCGAAATCAAACTCGGCGGTTTGCGCCATAGGGGCGGCGCTTTCCGATTTTGAACATACCGATACGGGAGATATTCCCAAGCACCTTAAGGATTCTCATTATAAAGGCGCGGCAAAGCTCGGAAACGGTCAGACCTATAAATATCCGCACTCGTACCCTAATCACTATGTAAAGCAGCAGTATCTTCCCGATAACATAAAAGACAGAGTGTATTACGAATACGGCGAAAATAAAACGGAACAAGCGGCAAAGGAATATTGGGAGAAAATCAAAAAATAAAAGGGCGAAATTTTTCGCCCTTTTAAAATATCTAATTGTACATACCGTTTGCCGCCATATAATTATAAATCTTTTCGCCGTGCTGCTGCTCGGCTTTTTGTATGCCGTTAAGCACGTTTCTGAGCGGCGCCTGAGCAAACTCAAAAATGGACGTGTCATACGCGCCCGAAACGTATTTTTCGGTCGAAAGCGCGTCCTGACAAAGATATTTGTCGTTTTCCTTATCCTGTTCACTGTAATCGGCTTCTTTTTCGACTGCGGACGCGTTAAAGCCGCTGCTGCCGCCGCCGACATTCGGCTCAACGCCGTTTAAAATTTCGGTGACGGTGTTAAGGTGAGAAATCTCCGCCTGCTTTATCTCGTTAAAAATATCCTTGAGCTGCTGTTTGCTCGCTTTTTCGGAATATCTTGTGTATTTGTCGATACAAAGCTGTTCGTTTGTCTTTATATCCTCCAGAAGCGATTTTTCTTTTGCCGTTAAATTCATATCTTACAGTCCTTTCGTTAAAATATATTTTAATTTTTTCCTGTTTTTAAGTATTTATACATTTTATTTGACTTTTTTTAAGCAATATGATATACTTTTTTGTAATAAAACAAAAAGCCGGTGAGTAAATTATGTTACAGGAGATAGTAGAAAAAAGCCGAAACATTGTGTTTTTTGGCGGCGCGGGCGTAAGCACGGAATCCGGCATACCCGATTTTCGTTCAACGGACGGTCTTTATAATATGAAATACGATGTGCCGCCGGAGGAAATACTCAGCCGCACTTATTTTGACAATCATACCGAAAAGTTTTTTGAGTTTTACAGAGATAAAATGCTGTTTCCGCAGGCAAAACCAAACGCCGCGCATCTCGCTCTCGCGAGAGCCGAAAAAGCCGGAAAGCTTACGGCGGTTGTTACGCAGAACATTGACGGGCTGCATACGGCGGCGGGCAGCCGCACGGTTTATGAGCTGCATGGCTCGGTTTTGCGGAATTACTGTATGAAATGCGGCAAATTTTACCCGGTGGAATTTATTTTAAATTCTACGGGTGTGCCTCGCTGCGAGTGCGGCGGAATAATAAAGCCGGATGTTGTTTTGTATGAAGAAGCGCTTGATAATGACGTTTGCGACGCCGCTGTCAAAGCAATATCCCTTGCCGATACCCTGATTGTTGCCGGTACATCTCTTACGGTATATCCGGCGGCGGGAATGATAAGATACTTCGGCGGCAAAAATCTTGTGCTTATAAACCGTGACAAAACGCCCATGGACAGCGCCGCAAGCCTTGTACTGCACGAAAAAGTCGGTGAGGTCCTCGGCAAACTTGAATTTTAATCCGGAAAGAGGTTTTTATAAAATTGGACAGAACAGGTGAAATCGTAAAAGTCAGCATAAAAGGCGTTGCCGTAAACCTTTTGCTTGTGATTTTTAAAGCGATTGTCGGTTTTACAGCTCATTCGGTCGCGATTATTCTTGATGCCGTAAACAATTCGAGTGACGCGCTTTCGTCAATTATTACCATAGCGGGCACAAAGCTTGCGGGGAAAGATGCCGATAAAAAACACCCCTACGGGCATGGCAGAATAGAATATGTAACGTCGTCGGTTATTGCGGTCATCGTTTTGACGGCAGGTATAACCTCGCTCAAAGAATCGGTTTCAAAAATCATAAAGCCCGATGAAACTGCATATACCGCGGTAATGCTTGTTATTATTGCCTCCGCGATTGTAATAAAGCTTTTTCTCGGAAAGTATTTTATCAGAAAAGGCATTGAGTTTAAATCAACATCACTTAAAGCTTCGGGAGCGGACGCGTTATTTGACGCGGTTATTTCTGTAGCGACGCTTATTTCCGCTGTAATCAATATGTGTTTCGAGATTAATATTGAAGGCTTTGTCGGCGTGATAATTTCGCTGTTTATTTTAAAAACGGGTATAGAGATTATAATTGAATCCGTAAGCAGTATTATAGGCACAAGGATTGATGATGAGCTTGCCGTAAACATAAAAAATACACTGAAT
Organism: uncultured Ruminococcus sp.; assembly: GCA_902784805.1. Classification (GTDB taxonomy): domain Bacteria; phylum Bacillota; class Clostridia; order RUG12999; family RUG12999; genus RUG12999. The sequence goes on from CACZWD010000041.1 coordinate 11,064, forward strand.
ACGCATAAAGAGGTTTACGGCAGTTATGACCTTATTTTACATAACTACGGTCCCGACGCTTATATCGGCTCGGTTCATATTGAAGTGAGCGACAGTATGACAGCGAAGGAGATTGATACTCTTTCAAGGGAGCTTTCGTATGAAATATATGATAAATACGGCGTTATACTTACTATCGGCATTTACGCCACAAATACGGACAGCGAAAAAGGAATGGAAATTAAAGCTTTTACGGAAAAGCTTATAAAAAAATATCCGCAGGTTTTACAGCTCCACGGCTTTTATATTGATGAGAAAACCAAAAACATAAGCTTTGATTTGATTATTGATTTTTCGGAAACGGAAAAAACAAAGCTTGCCCGTGAAATAAAGGCAAGCCTTGAAAAGGAATATCCGGATTTTGAATTTGATATAAGAATAGACAGGGATTTCAGCGAATAAAGTATGTTTTAAACCGCGCAGAGGTCCTTTATAACCTCACCCGCAATTATAAGCCCCGCCACGGACGGGACAAAAGCGGCGGAGCCTGGTATATCACGCCGTTTTGAGCAGTTTGCGGCAGAGCCGGGCGGACACACACAGCCGTCCCTGCACAGCTGTTTTCCGTTTTGTTTTGGAGTTAAAGGCTGTTCTTTTGACCAGACAACCTTTAATTTTTTTATTCCCCGCCTTTTAAGCTCATAGCGCATAACTCTCGCGAGAGGGCAGACCGAGGTTTTGTAAATATCGCTCACGAGAAAGGCGGAAGCGTCAAGCTTGTTTCCGGCACCCATAGAGCTTATTATGGGCGTTTTTTCACGTTCCGCTTTTAATACAAGTTCAATTTTCCCCTTTACGGTGTCGATTGCATCTACAACATAATCGTACTGCGAAAAATCAAACTCATTTTCCGTTTCGGGCATAAAAAACGTTTTATAGGTATTTACCGAACAGGCGGGATTTATGTCAAGCACACGTTCTTTTATTACGTCAACTTTATATCTGCCGATTGTCGAGTGCAGGGCAATAATCTGACGGTTGATATTTGTAAGACAAATTTTATCGTTGTCGATAAGGTCAAGAGCGCCGATACCGCTTCTCGCGAGAGCTTCAACGGCGTAGCCGCCCACGCCGCCCACACCGAAAACGGCAACTCTTGATTTTTTCAGCCTGTCTATTGCTTCTTTTCCGATAAGAAGCTCTGTTCTTGAAAATTCATTCTGCATTGTCTTTAACCTTTCTTTTTAATGCTCTTTAACGTTTCCTTGCGCCGCTTCCTCGCCGGTGCAAATTTTATTGTCATAAAGCGTATAAAGCTTTCTGACTTTTACGGGAGAAAGGTTTGGCATAACCACGTTTGCTCCCGCTTTAAGCCCCAGCTCTCTGCCTTCGGGGTGAATTGTTCCGAGCGCCGTTGTTGATGGAATAAGCGCGTAGGGAAACATAAGCCGCAGAATGGCGATAAGCCTGATTGTCAGCTCAAGGCTTCCGCTTTTCTTATCCTTAAACGGAGTATCCTCATGAGATATATAAGGACCTATGCCTATCATATCGGGAGAAAGCTCCTGCAAAAAGCGCAGGTCGGCTAAAATATTATCGGGCTTTTGATACGGTGAGCCGACCATAAAACCGCTTCCGACCTGAAAACCGATTTTTTTAAGCTCAAACAGGCATTTTTTGCGGTTTTCAAGGCTCATATTGTTTGGGTGAAGCTTTTTATAATGTTCATCAAGCGCGGTTTCGTGTCTTAAAAGATACCTGTTTGCTCCCGCTTCAAAATATTTTTCATATGTTTCTCTCGTTTTTTCACCGACAGAAAGCGTTATTGCGCAGTCGGGATAATTCTTACGTATAGACGAAACAATTTCACACATTATATCGTCTGTATAATAAGGGTCCTCCCCGCCTTGCAGAACAAAGGTTCTGAATCCGAGAGAATATCCTTCCGCACAGCACATTAAAATATCGTCACGTGTAAGACGGTATCTGACGGCTTTTTTGTTGCCGCACCTTATGCCGCAATAAAAGCAGTCGTTTTTACAATAGTTTGTAAACTCAATAAGCCCTCTTATATATACCGCCGCTTTGTAATTTTCACGGCGCGTTTTATCTGCCGCTAAAAAAAGCTCCGCGTCATATTCGCTTGTTGTAATAAGCTTTAAAAATTCGCTGTCGGACAAGTTATGCTCCGATGAAAGCCTGTTTATAAGATTTATATTATCCATAAAAATCCCTCTAAAGTCTATTTGATTGATAGGTATTATTATATATCCTTTTGCGTTAAATGTCAAGGAAAAACACATAAAACTTTTGTCATATTTTGGAAAAAACTTTCGTATAATAACATATCAAAGAAAATAAGGAAGGTGTTTTTATGCGTAAATATTTTTTAGGCGGCAATACGTCCGAAGGTTTTTTTTCGTATTACGATTATTTAATTAGACAAAGCGAAGCTCAAAAAATATATGTTATTAAAGGCGGACCGGGTACGGGGAAATCAACCATAATGAAAAAAGTCGGTGAGTGGGCGGCGGAAGCGGGTTTTGAAACGGATTACATTTATTGCTCGTCCGACCCGGATTCACTTGACGGGCTTGTCGTGCCCGAAATGAAAATCGCAATGGTAGATGGTACCGCGCCGCATATTGTTGACCCAAAAAATCCGGGAGCTGTCGATACTATCGTTCATCTCGGTGACTGCTGGAATGAGAGTAAAATGAAAAAAAACAAAGCGGATATTATAAATACAAATTCAAAAATCAAAGAAAAATTCCGCCTTTCGTATGAACATTTAAAAGCGGCGGGAACGCTTTACAGCGCGAAAAACAAAATATACGAAAAAATTGTAAAGCACGAAGAACTTGCGAAAGCACAGACGGAAATAATTCACTCCGAAATAAAGGGATACTCTTCCTGCGGAACAGCGTGGAGGCGTAAGCTTTTCGCGTCCTCCTACGGACCGAAGGGATATATATGTCATGCGGAAACAATAGGCTGTGAAAAAAAATATGTGTTGAGAGGCTTTGCCGCGCCCATGATTACAAAAAAAATAACAGATGTGCTCGGTGAATACGGCTACGACACAGAGCTGTTTTATAACCCTCTCGCGCCGTCGGAGGAAATAGCGCATATTTACGTTCCGGAGCTTCAGCTCGGTATTTTTACTGAGGATTTGTTTTCGGGCATAAGCACGGACGGCGCCGAAATTATTGACACCCGTAACGCTGCCGACCAATATCTTTTTGACGAGTACGCGGACGAAATTGATAATCTGAACAGGGCGGTAAACCGCCAGACGGATGAAGCCTGCAAAATTATAGCGTCAGCAAAATCTTTGCACGATAAGCTTGAAGGCTATTATATACCAAATATGGATTTTGCCGCGATAGGCAGACGATGTGAAAAGATAATAAAGGAGCTTGAAGCGATGATATAACCTGCTCCAATAAAAACGTTACGGGCGGATAATATCCGCCCGTAATTGGCCCTCTCAGTCAGCTTCGCTGCCAGCTCTCCCTCGTCGGAGCAAAGTCCGCTAAACTCCGTTTCCCCTTTCGGGAAAACATCCGCCCGCTTCCTTGCTCCTCCTCTCCGTAAAAAGGCACGTTCATTTCGGCTATGCCCTTGTAAATGCGGGCATGACACCTCTCACTCACTACCACCTTTTTACGGGTTACGCCCTCTCCGTCAAAAATCGCTTGCGATTTTTGACGGAGAGGGTACGTAGGGGCGTGGGTCTGCCGCCCGAAAATGTCCGTTTTTTACGGGCGGATAATATCCGTCCCTATTTTACAACAATATTAAGCAGCTTTCCGGGAACGGCTATAATCTTTACAACATTTTTGCCTTCCGTAAGCGCTTTAATTTGCTCGTTTGTCTTTGCAAACTCCTCCATTTCGGCTTTATCCATATCAGCCGGAATCATAAGCCTGCTTTTAACCTTGCCGCAAATCTGCACAACAATTTCAATTTCATTATCTGTTGTTTTCGCTTCGTCATAAGAGGGCCATTTCTGTCCCGAAATCTGTCCTTCAAAGCCTGCCGCCGACCAAAGCTCCTCTGTTATGTGAGGCGCCGTCGGGTTAAGAAGGGTAAGGAAGGTTTTAAACTCGGCTTTATTGATTCTTCCAAGCTTATATATATCGTTTGTAAGAGCCATAAGCGCGGCTATTGCCGTGTTGAATTTCATTCTTTCGGTATCTTCGGTGACTTTTTTTATTGTTTTGTGCATTTCTTTTTCAAGCTCCGCCGAATAAGCGTCGCCGCCGGTCAGAAGCTCTCTCATACCCCAAACTCTTTCAAGGAAACGATAACAGCCCTTAACGCCCTGAGTTGCCCACGGTGTGGATTGGTCAAACGCTCCGATAAACATTTCGTAGGTGCGAAGCGTATCGGCGCCGTAATCATTTACAATATCATCGGGGTTTACAACATTGCCTCTCGATTTTGACATTTTTTCGTGGTTTTCACCGAGTATCATACCGTGAGATGTGCGCTTGAAATAAGGCTCTTTTGTGGGAACAACGCCTATATCGTAAAGGAATTTGTGCCAGAAGCGTGAATAAAGAAGGTGAAGCGTCGTATGCTCCATACCGCCGTTATACCAATCAACGGGCGACCAATATTTGAGCGCTTCGGGCGAAGCAAGCGCCGTTTCGCAGTGCGGGTCCATATATCTTAAAAAGTACCATGACGAGCCTGCCCATTGAGGCATTGTGTCTGTTTCGCGCTGCGCCGCGCCGCCGCATTCGGGACAAGTAGTGTTTATCCAGTCCGTAGCTTTCGCAAGCGGGGATTCGCCGTTTTCACCCGGCTCAAAGGATTCAATTTCCGGAAGAACAAGCGGAAGCTCACTTTCGGGAAGCGCAACCCAGCCGCATTTGTCGCAATGAACAAGCGGTATAGGCTCGCCCCAATATCTCTGACGTGAGAACACCCAGTCACGAAGTTTAAAGTTGACCTTTCTTTCACCGACGCCTTTTTCTTCAAGGAAATCTATTATTTTTTTCTTTGCTTCCTCAACCAAAAGCCCGGTAAGAAAGCCCGAATTTACCATAACGCCCGTCGCGACGTCGGTAAAAGCTTCCTCTTGTATATTTTTTCCGCCTCCGACAACCTCGATTATGGGAAGCCCAAATTTTTTAGCAAATTCAAAATCTCTTGTATCATGCGCCGGAACAGCCATTATGGCGCCTGTTCCGTAGGTTGTAAGTACATAATCCGAAATCCAGACGGGAATTTCGTCGCCGTTCACGGGATTTATCGCCTTTATGCCCTCAAGCGGCACACCGGTTTTATCCTTCGCGATTTCCGTTCTTTCAAAGTCGGATTTTTTGCTTGCCTGAAGCTGATATTCACGCACGGCGGAGAGGTTTGTGATTTTATCCGACAGCTTTTCTATCATGGCGTGCTCGGGCGAAAGCACCATATATGTCGCGCCGAAAAGCGTATCGGGACGGGTTGTATATACACGGATTTTTTCATCTGTGCCGCAAACCTTGAAATCCACTTCGGCGCCTTCGGAGCGTCCAATCCAATTTTTCTGCTGTGTTTTAACTTTTTCAATGTAGTCCGTTTCGTCAAGGTCGGAAATAAGCCTTTCCGCGTATTTTGTTATTTTAAGCATCCACTGACTTTTATTACGCTGAACGACCTCGCTTCCGCAGCGCTCGCAGACACCGCCGACAACCTCCTCATTCGCAAGTCCTACCTTACAGCCCGTACACCAGTTTATGGGCATTTCCTGCTTGTAGGCAAGCCCTTTTTTAAACATTTGAAGAAAAATCCACTGCGTCCATTTATAATATGAAGGGTCTGTTGTGTTTACCTCTCTGTCCCAATCAAAGGAAAAACCTATGCTTTTAAGCTGCCTTTTGAAATTCGCGATATTTTTTTCCGTAACAATTCTGGGGTGGATTTTATTTTTTATGGCAAAGTTCTCGGTCGGAAGCCCGAAGGCGTCCCAGCCTATCGGGTACAGTACGTTATAGCCGTCCATTCTGCGTTTTCTCGCGAGAATATCGAGAGCCGTGTAGCTTCTCGGATGACCTACGTGCAGACCTTGTCCCGACGGATACGGAAACTCAACGAGAAAATAGCTTTTCGGCTTTTCGCTTTTGTTACTCGCGGCAAAGGTCTTGTCCCTGTCCCAGATGTCCTGCCATTTTTTTTCGATTTCATTAAATTTGTATTCTTCCATATATATCAATCCTTTCCGTTTAAATTCAGTCCGCCGTTTCTTCAAACTCAACACGCTTCGCGTCCGCCCATATATGCTCAAGCCTGTACATTTCATCCGCCTCACGGCTGAAAATATGAACAACAACGGTTGTGTAATCTTTCAAAATCCAGCTTGCGGTAGTGACGCCCTCATTGTGATTCGGGACAATACCCTTTTGTTCAAGCTGAAATTCAACCTCATCGCTGAGTGATTTTATGTGCGTGCTGGACGTACCCGTGCATATAACAAAATAATCGGCAATTGAGGTAACGTCGGTAACTTCAAGCACCTTAATGTTTTTTGCTTTTCTGCTGTCAAGTATTTCCGCGATAGTGAGCGCAAGCTCTTTTTCTGTCATTATATAAACCATACCTTTCTGCTTTAATAGTTTTTGGATATAATTCAACATATACTATTATAATACAAATTTAATAAAAAGTCTATACCAAAATTTATTTTTTTAAAACATTTATTTTAAAATAGCCGGCAAACATACTGCTTGCCGGCTCAGCTTGATGACAAAGTCATCAAGCTGAGCAGAGGCTGACCAAACGAAGGTATATTTCGTCCTTTAAATCTCGTCGGCGTACAAAGGTACGGTAGAGGTTTAAAGGGCGAAAAGCAAGCAGTGGCGCGGTTTCATAGAAAACCGCGCCACTAACATACAATTAAATAAAAAAACAGATAAAAAGCATTTTCATTCTATAATATTAAAATTGCTTGCGTTAGACCGAGTTTGTCAGCGCTCTGAGCCGGCAAACATACTGCTTGC
>CACZWD010000042.1 GCA_902784805.1 uncultured Ruminococcus sp.
CGAGGCAATAAACCACGCAAAAGCGGCAGGCGTTGATATTGTTGTTGCCATTAACAAGATAGATAAGCCCGACGCAAACATTGAGCGTGTAAAACAGGAGCTTACGGAACACGACCTTGTTCCCGAAGAATGGGGCGGCAGCGTAATATGCGTGCCTGTTTCGGCGCTTACCGGCGAAAATATTGACGACCTTCTCGAAACCGTGCTTCTTGTTGCCGATATTAAAGAGCTTAAAGCAAATCCCGACAGAAAAGCAAAGGGAAGCGTTATAGAAGCAAGGCTCGATAAAGCGAGAGGCGCCATTGCCACTGTTCTTGTTCAAAACGGTACTCTCCGCTCGGGCGACCTTGTTGTTGCCGGAAACACAATGGGTAAGGTCAGAGCAATGACCGACTATAAAGGCAAAAAGGTTAAAGAGGCTCCGCCTTCTACCCCCGTTGAAATTCTTGGTCTCAGCGACGTTCCTGTCGGCGGCGACACCTTCTATGTTGTTGAAAATGAAAGAATGGCAAAAGAAGTTATTGAAGCCCGCAAATTTAAAGAGAAAAATGAAATGCTTTCCGCAAGGAAAAAGGTTTCTCTTGACGATTTGTTCAGCCAGATAAATGAAGGCGAGGTTAAAGACCTTAATATAATTGTTAAAGCGGACGTACAAGGCTCGGTTGAAGCGGTTAAACAGTCGCTTTCAAAACTCACAAACGAGGAAGTACGTATAAATATTATACACGGCGCAGTCGGCGCGGTAAACGAAAGTGACGTTATGCTTGCCGAAGCTTCAAACGCTATAATTGTCGGCTTTAACGTCCGTCCCACTCCCGACGCCGCTTCATCGGCAAATGAAAAGGGCGTTGATATGAGGCTTTACCGTGTAATTTATGAGGCAATCGAAGAAATTGAAGCAGCAATGAAAGGTATGCTCGCGCCAAAATACAAGGAAGTTGTTACCGGTCACGCGGAAATCCGCCAGACCTTCAGGGTTTCGGGTATCGGCACAATCGCGGGTGTTTATATTACGGACGGCAAGGTCGCGAGAGGCTCGTCCATACGGATTGTCCGTGACGGTATTGTTATTTATGACGGTAGCTTAAGCTCGCTCAAGCGCTTTAAAGACGACGCAAAAGAGGTTGCGCAGGGCTATGAATGTGGTATGAGCTTTGAGAAGTTTAACGATATTAAAGAAGGCGACATTGTTGAAGCCTATGTTATGGAAGAAATAGAAAGATAAAATTGGGGCTGTGACAAAATGCACAGACCGCATAAAGCATTAAAATGACCATTATAGAGATATTTAAACAAATTCATCTTATATAATCAAATTCAAGGTAAAAATTTGTTTTAAACAAATTTTTATATTAAAATGCTTTATGCTACGAACAAACTTCGCCTCTCGACGTACCTATGTACGCCTTCGGGTAACCATACAAAGCCTGAACGGCTTTGTATGCTCAGTTTGTCCGTTCTGCATTATTTTCTCTTCGCCCCAAAAGACATTATGACAGATTAAAAACATGTATGAGTTTTTGCACGTGCGCATAAAAATCTCTTTCATTCCTTTGCTCCGCTCCGAAAGAGATATGTTTAATTACTGTTTGTGCCGAGGCGGAGCGGCAGAATGGAGATTTTTATGGGATTTGACAGAATAGACAGAATTTCCGAGGAGGTTAAAAGAGAATGCGCGGCGGTGCTGCGAGAGCTTAAGGACCCCCGTATTCCAGAATTTATCTCGGTTACAAAGGTAGATGTCAGCCGTGACCTTAAATACGCGAAGGTATATGTCAGCGTTTTCGGCAAGGAGTATGATTCCGCCGAAGTGCTTAAAGGCTTAAAACAAAGCGCGGGCTTTGTACGCCGTGAAATCGGCAGACGTGTTCAGCTCCGCTATACTCCCGAATTCAGCTTTGTTATTGATGAGGGGCTTAAACAGGGCGCGCATATAAATGATATAATTGCCGAAATAAGCAGGAAAAACAGCGGCGAAGCCTGAAAAAGCGCTTTAAAAAAATTTTACGGAAAGACGAGGCAGTAAAAGTGACGAAAGCTATTGACCTTACTCTTATGGCTCATGAAATAATGAGGCTTCATAAAGTTTATATAATTCCTCACGTAAACCCCGACGGCGACGCTCTCGGCAGCAGCTTCGGGTTGTGCCGTTTTTTGCGTGAAAACGGCAAAACCGCCGATGTTGTTCTTGAAAAAGAAATTCCGCAGGGTTATGCCTTTCTGGGTAATGATTATATTCTTGCCGAAAAAGCGGCGGAAAAACGTGATGTTATTGTTCTTGACTGCGGTGAGCTTTCGAGAATCGGTAAAAGCGAGCGGATTTTTATGTCTGCTGGAAGTACTCTTGTTATTGACCACCATGAAACAAACGATGGTTTCGGTGACAAATGCACTATAATGGGCTCTTTAAGCTCAACCTGCGAAATGATTTATCTTATCATAAAAGCTCTCGGTTTAACAATAAGCCGTGAAACCGCGTTTTTCCTTTACACGGGGATAACCTCCGACACAGGCGGTATGCGCTATTCCTGCACTTCGCCCGCAACGCTGGCTTGACATCGCCTATATAAACCGTATGGTTTTTGAAAACAATTCACTTAAAAAAATTCAGCTTAAAGGTATGGTTTACTCCACCCTCCGTATGCTTAAAGGCGGCAAAGCGGCAATAGTGTGCCTGACAAAAGAAATGCTTGAAAAAACGGGCGCAAGCGAGGACGATTCCGAAGGCTTTGTTAATATTCCCAGAAGCATTGAAGGCGTTGAAATCGGTATTTTTTTAAAGGAACGTGACGATGAAATACGTATCAGCCTGCGCTCCAATGCCTACGCGGACGTCAGTCTTATCGCCAAAAGGCTTGGCGGAGGCGGTCATAAACACGCGGGCGGCTGTTCATATAAAGGCTCTCTTAAAGAAACGGAAGAAACGCTGCTGCCGCTTCTTGATGAGGTTTTATAGTATCTTTCGGTAACATTGTTCTTTTTGTAAACCTTTGCGGTTAAGGAGTTGCGATATGACAAGAAACGGAGTGTTGAATATATATAAGCCGTCCGGCATAACGTCAAATGCCGTTGTAACAAAACTGCGCCGTCTTACCGGCGAAAAAACCGGACATACGGGAACTCTCGACCCCGGCGCGGAAGGCGTGCTTCCCATATGCCTCGGCAAAGCGACAAAAGCCGCGGGTATGCTTACTGACAGCGATAAAGCGTATAGGGCAAGGCTTGTTCTCGGCACAAAAACCGATACACAGGATATGACGGGAACAGTGCTTGAAAAAAAAGAAGTTAATGTTTCGGAAATAGAATTTGCGGAGGCTGTTCAAAGCTTTACGGGCGAAATTATGCAGGTGCCTCCGATGTATTCGGCAGTAAAAATGAACGGTCAGCCTCTTTATAAGCTTGCGAGGCAGGGCATAGAGGTTGAAAGAAAGCCCCGGAAAATTAAAATATATGACATAAAAATTCTTTCCTTTGACGGCGCTTCGTCAGAAATTGAAGTTTCGTGCTCAAAGGGTACATACATAAGGACACTTTGCGACGATATCGGCGCAAAGCTCGGCTGCGGAGCGGCAATGGACAAGCTTGTGCGCATAAAAAGCGGTATGTTTCTTGTTGAAAATTCCGTTGCGCTTGAAGCGCTTGAAAATAATCCGTCAATCATTGATGATATACTTGTTCCCGTTGATAAGCTTTTTCCCTATAAGCGGTTAAAGCTTTCGGAAGGCGCTGCAAAAGCCGTTAAAAACGGTATCCCGGTACGATGCGAAGGGCTTGTAAACGGCGAAAAATATTGCCTTTATGCCCCAAGCGGAGATTTTCTTTGCATTTCATGTTTTACGGGAACAGTTTTGAAAATGGAAAAAAGTTTTTATTAAAACTGCAATATAAAACAACGGAGGTTCATATGTCAAAAGTTAAACCTGGGAAAACGGTTGTGGTTATCGGCGGCTTCAATGCCGTACATAAAGGGCACGCAAAGCTTATCGGGCGTGCCGCCGAAATCGCGAAGCTGAAAAATTTAAAAACTGTTGTTTTTACTTTTGATGAAAACCTGGAGCTTCACAAAAAAAGTCTTTCCTTTTTAAGTGAAAAAAGGCGAAAAGAACTTCTTTTGGGGCTTGGTGCCGATGAGATTTATGTCCAAAAATTCAACAAAAGCTTTATGTCGCTTTCGCCCGAAGACTTTGTGAATGAAATCCTTATTAAAAAGCTTGCGGCTGCGGCGGTTGTTGTGGGAGAAAATTTTCGCTTCGGCAAAAACGCTTCGGGTGACGCGAAAAAGCTCCGCAGTCTGTGTAATGAATACGGCGTGGAATGTCATATTTCAGACCTTGAAAAAACCAACGGCGGCGCGGTAATAAGCAGCAGTCTTATTAAACGCCTTGCGGAGCAGGGCAGAGTCGATGAGGTTTATAAATACTGCGGCAGGCTTCTTACGATAAGCGGCGTTGTGATTCACGGCAGAGAAGAAGGAAGGCAAATCGGCTTTCCCACCGTAAATTTTCTTCTGCAGGAAAATTCGATTGTTCCGGGACGGGGAGTTTACTGTTCGCAGGTTACTCTCGACGGCAAAACCTATCCCGCAATAACCAATATCGGAAACGCTCCGACGTTTGATTCCTCCGAGGAGCTTGCGGAAACTCATATAATAGGCAGTGACAAGGACCTTTACGGCAAAACAATCGAAGTTTCGCTAATAAAAAAACTTCGTGCAACAGAAAAATTCGACAGCAAAGAAAAGCTTATAAATCAGCTTGAAAAAGATAAAGAAATATCTGTTTTAATAAATAAACAGAAAAAATTCAGAAAGGATTGATTTCAATGGCAAAAAGATTGTTCACATCAGAATCCGTTACGGAAGGGCATCCGGATAAAATCTGCGACCAGATTTCGGACGGTATCCTTGATGAAATTTTAAAACACGACAAAGCGGCCCGTGTCGCGTGTGAAACCACAGTTACAACAGGTATTGTTTTCGTTATGGGCGAAATAACAACAAACAGTTATGTCGATATTCCGAAAATCGCGAGAAAAATAATTTGCGATATCGGTTATAACAGAGCGAAATACGGTTTTGACGGAGAAACCTGCAGTGTTGTTACCGCCATTGACGAGCAAAGCCCCGATATTGCCTGCGGTGTTGATGTCGCTCTTGAAGCGCGCGGAGGCGATAACGATGACGTTTATTCCTCTACCGGAGCGGGCGACCAGGGTATGATGTTCGGCTATGCCTGCAACGAAACTCCTGAGCTTATGCCGCTCAGCATTTCTCTTGCTCATAAGCTTGCGAAAAAGCTTGCCGATGTCCGCAAACAAGGGCTTCTTCCATATCTCCGCCCCGACGGAAAAACGCAGGTCACGGTCGAGTATGACGATGATAAAATCGTGAGAATCGACACAATTGTCGTTTCAACTCAGCATGACCCCGATATTTCGCAGGAGCAAATAAGAAAGGATATTATAAAGCACGTTATCGACACTGTTGTGCCGCAGGAGCTTCTTGACGAAAAAACAAATTATTTTGTAAATCCGTCGGGTAATTTTGTTATCGGCGGTCCTCACGGCGATTCCGGTCTTACGGGCAGAAAAATCATTGTTGATACATACGGCGGCGCGGCCCGTCACGGCGGCGGCGCTTTTTCGGGAAAGGACCCGACAAAGGTTGACCGCAGCGCAAGCTACGCGGCAAGATATGTCGCCAAAAACATTGTCGCGGCAGGTCTTGCCGATAAATGTGAAATTCAACTTGCCTATGCCATAGGTATGGCTAATCCCGTTTCCGTCCGCGCGGAAACCTACGGCACGGGAAAGGTCTCGGATGAAAAGCTTGAGGAAATTATTTCAAAAGTGTTTGACCTGCGTCCGGCGGCAATTATCGAAAAACTTGACCTTCGCCGTCCTATATACCGTCAGACTGCGGCTTACGGACATTTTGGCAGAACGGATATTGACCTTCCGTGGGAAAAAACCGATAAAATTGATGAAATTAAAGCGCTTTTGTAAGCTGTTTTTTAAAAACTGTAACATAAAAGAAAACTTTAAATTTGATAAAACACTTGACAATATGATGATTTTGAGATAAAATATAATAGTATAATTTCACAGTCATTTTTCGTCGGAAAATATGAGTTTTTTGTCATATTTTTCCGAATTATTATGATATATATAGTGCGGAAACGCCGCATTATATTGTGAGAAAGACAAAAAAATATCAGTACGTGAAAGGAGGTTTGGAGCAGATTGTTCAGTATTTTTAATTTGAACCTCGGAGCGTCAATAGCGATTTTTTTAGGCATAGCCTTTATTATAGCAATTATTGCTTTTTACTGCGGTATAGCATATCGAAAAGGAAAATTTGAAAAAGTTGTCGGCAGTGCGGAACAACAGGCTAAAAAAATAGTTGATAACGCTCAAAAAGAGGCAGAAGGTAAAAAAAGAGAGTCCTTGCTTGAAATAAAAGAGGAAATGCATAAAACCCGCAGCGAGCTTGAAAAAGAAATAAAAGAGCGACGCAGCGAAATTTCCCGTCAGGAAAGGCGTCTTGTTCAAAAAGAGGAATCTATGGATAAAAAACTTGATTCCCTTGAACAAAAAGAGGAGCTTCTTAAAAAGAAAAACAAGGAGCTTGAAGTTATGCAGCAAGATGTTGCCGAAATTCAGAAAAAACAACTTGCTCAGCTTGAAAAAATATCAGGATTATCTGTTACAGAAGCAAAAGAATTATTGCTACGCAATATTGAAGACGAAGTTAAACGCGAAGCAGCCGTTCGTGTTAAAGCTATTGAAGAAGAAGCAAAAGAAGAGGCTGATAAAAGAGCGCGAAATATTGTCGGTATGGCAATTCAGAGATGCGCGGCGGATCACGCCGCAGAAACTACCGTTTCGGTTGTTTCTCTTCCGAACGATGAACTTAAAGGTCGTATAATAGGTAGAGAGGGTAGGAATATCCGCGCCATCGAAAACGCCACAGGCGTTGACCTTATTATTGACGATACACCGGAGGCTGTTGTGCTTTCGAGTTTTGACCCTGTGCGCCGTGAAGTCGCAAGGGTTGCGCTTGAAAAGCTTATTGCGGACGGACGTATTCAGCCCGGCCGTATTGAGGAAACGGTTGAAAAAGCACGCAAAGAAGTTGATATGGTTATTAAGCAGGAGGCGGAACGCGCAACTTTTGAAACAGGCGTTCACGGGCTTCATCCCGAGCTTCTCAAAATTCTCGGACGACTCCGTTTCAGAACCAGCTATGGTCAGAACGTGCTTATGCACAGTATTGAGGTTGCTCATCTTGCCGGTCTTATGGCAGGCGAGCTTGGTGAAGATATTACCCTTGCGAAAAGAGCAGGTCTTCTTCATGATATCGGAAAAGCCGTTGACCACGAGCAAGAGGGTACACATATTCAGATAGGCGCAAATCTTGCGAAAAAATATCACGAGAGCAACGAAATTGTACACGCGATTATGGCTCATCACGGTGATGTTGAAGCCGAAACCGTCATTGCCTGCATTGTTCAGGCGGCTGACGCCATTTCTGCGGCAAGACCGGGCGCAAGGCGAGAAAACCTTGAAACCTACATAAAGCGGCTTGAAAAACTTGAGGCGATTGCCGACAGCTTTAACGGTGTTGAAAAATCTTATGCCATACAGGCAGGCCGTGAAATAAGAATTATGGTTAAGCCTGAAGTTGTTGGTGACGAATCTATAACAATGATAGCGAGAGATATCGTTAAGCGTATAGAGGCAGAGCTTGAGTATCCGGGACAGATTAAAGTTAATGTTATCCGCGAGGTTCGCGCCGTTGATTACGCAAAATAAAACACTAAAGAATTTGCAAAAGGGACTGTAATTTGTTACAGCCCCTTAAATCTTATTTCGTGAGGTGTTGTTCTTGAAAATATATGCTTTAACCGGTGAAAGCGGCAGCGGCAAAAGCTATCGCGCCGCATGGCTTGCGGGCACTCTCGGCATAAAATATATTATTGATGACGGCCTTTTAATAAGCGAAGGCGGTGTTGTCGCCGGGAGCTCCGCCAAAAAAGAAAAAACAAAAATGGGCTCGACAAAAAAAGCGATTTTTTTTAATGACGCGGACGCCGCGGCAATGAAAAAAACAATACAAAAGCTTGACGTTCCTTCTGTTCTTATTGTCGGAACAAGCCGTGAAATGGCTGACAGAATCGCGGCACGGCTTAGCCTTGGCGCAGTTGAAAGGTATATTGACATATCGGAAATCGCTACCGCGGACGAAATTGAAACCGCGAAACGCGTAAGAAATACTCTCGGTATGCACGTTATTCCCGTACCGACTATGGCAGTTAAGCGGGATTTTCAGGGATATTTTATGGAAAAGCTTGAGGTGCTTCTTTCGGCAAGAAATTATAAAGCCGAAAAAACGGTTATGCGGCCGAGTTACAGCTATCTCGGTGAATACCGTGTTGACAGAAACGTAATCGCTGATATTTGCCGTCACGAAGCGGAACGTGTATGCGGCGTGTCTGTTAAAGACGCCCGCGCGATTTCAACGCTTGTCGGCATAAGCCCACGGCTTAACGTTACGCTGAATAATATAAGAAATATAACAAAAGCCTGCGCCGATATACAAGACCGTATTGCGGCGGCGCTTGAGGAGTATCTTGGAATTGTTACAGACAAAATAATCGTGACGGTCAGCGATGTTACAAAAAACGAGGTGATTGAAAAATGAAAAAAACCGTGCTCATTACAGGCTCATCACGCGGTATAGGAGCAGGCGCGGCAAGAGCTTTCGCGGCAAACGGCTATAATGTTGCCGTAAACTATTTTAACAGTGAAAAAAAAGCTCTCGCGCTTGCCGGAGAAATCGGCGGCAGCGCCTTTAAAGCCGACGTTTCAAGCGCGGAGCAGGCACAGGAGCTGATTAACGCTGTGCTGAACCGGTTCGGTCAAATTGACGTGCTTATAAACAATGCCGGAACAGCGCTTAAACAAGCTGTCATTTCCGATGTTTCCGAAAAGGAGCTTGACAAGCTTTTTGCCGTAAACGTAAAAGGTACGTTTAACTGCGCGAACGCGGCGCTTGACTGCATGCTAACACGTCACAGCGGAAAAATCATAAATGTTTCATCAATATGGGGCGTGTCGGGAGGCTCCTGCGAAACGGCGTATTCCGCTTCAAAGGCGGCGGTAATAGGGTTTACAAAAGCGCTCGCGAAAGAAGTCGCGCCGAGCGGCATTACGGTAAACTGCATAGCTCCCGGCGTTATAAAAACCGATATGAACGCTCATCTTAAAGACGCGGATTTTGCCGCGCTTAAAGAGGAAATCCCTCTCGGCAGAATAGGGCTGCCGCAGGATATCGCGGGCGTTATGCTGTTTCTGGCGTCATCTGTCGCCGATTATATCACAGGGCAGGTTTTGTGCGTTGACGGCGGCTTAACAATATAATCCGGAGCGGCTTCACCGCAATTATTTTGCAAGCGTTAAAAAAATATTTGCTTTACTTTTCCGTCTTATCCGCCGCTGTGAGGTTTGCCTTCTCATCAAGGAGAAGGCAAAAATATATTTTTAAGCAGGTGCGGCAGCCTGCCGCACGAAAAAAATCTACCGTTTTAAATATTTATTTGTTTTCTTTATTATCAGCGCGTCAAGCGCGATTTTAACCGCGTCTCCCGGCAAAAACGGAAAAACGCAGAGCGAAAGCGCCGCAAAAAAGCTCGTTTTTTGCTGATAAACAAACCATAACGTACCAAAAGCATAACATATTAACGTTCCCGCCACGGCTGCCAAGACAAGCGTTGCCGTGGTTTTTTTGTTTGCTTTTTGCAAGATAAGCCCCACAGCCGCGGCGCAAAGAATATACCCCATTATGTAGCCGCCCGTAGGCCCCGCGAGCGCCGAAAGCCCGCCTTTAAAGCCCGCGAAAACAGGCAGTCCGACCGCGCCGAGCAGTACAAAAACAGTTTGTGACGCAACACCGGTTTTAACGCCGAAAAGCGCGGAGCATATAACGGGTGACATAAGCGCAAGGTTTACGGGCACCGGTCCTATCGGCACGGAAATTTGCGAAAGCACGGCGGTAAGCGCCGCGAAAAAAGAGCAGTAGCTTAAAAATTTCGTTTTGTTCATAATATAAATCGTCCTATGTAAAAAATAAAATTGTTACAACATATTTTATCACATTTTGTTTGTCTTGTCAACCTTTTTATTAACCAAGTTGACAGGCTTTCCGGAATTTTTTAAAAAAATGTAAAATATACTTGACATTTTCACAAAAAAGTGTTATACTTAATGTAAAGTGAGCTTTACACTTAAAAAGGGGGAACTGCTGTTTGAATAATAAAATTAAAACTTTTCGCAAGGAGCGAAAAATCACACAGGATATTCTCGCCGCGGCAGTCGGAGTTACAAGGCAAACCATAATTTCTCTCGAAAACGGCAGATATACCGCTTCACTTTCCCTTGCGCACAAAATAGCGAAATATTTTAATAAAACAATTGAGGAAATTTTTATTTTTGAGGAGGAATAATAGTGAATTTTGAAAAGAAAATTAAAACAAGAATATACACCGGCGTTTTATACCTGATTGTCGGCGCGGCAATGATTGTTACGTATGCCGTTAAAAGCGGCAACGAATTTTTATGCAGCTTCGGCGGCGCTCTTGTGCTTATGGGCATAGTGCAGATATTAAAACACAAAAGGCTTTTAAAAAACGGGGACGCTCTCGAAAAGCGTCGTATCGCCGAAACCGATGAACGAAATATTATGCTTTCCCATAAAGCAAAAAGTCTTGCCTTTTCTCTCTATATTTTTTTAAGCGGCTGCGCCGTTATTGTTCTTCAGTTTCTTAATTTGGAGGAAAAAGCTCTGCCTCTTGCGTATTCCGTATGCGCTTTGCTTATTTTGTATTTTGTTTGCTATTATATATTGAATAAAAAATATTAACACACGTTAAACCGAGTTCGCAGGCAGTCTGCGACATAGAATCTATTTGTTTTTATAAAAGCAATCGGTTTCCCATTTTATCACATTTGTATCAATGTATTGCCATATTTTCCCTATTTCCTTTGTTACCATTGTTTTGAATGAGCGTATAATTTGCTCTATGCTTCTTGTAGGGGACGATGCCTTCATCGTCCCGTGAAGAAATACAATTAAATGTATGTGATTAGGCATAATAACATATTTATCTACAATTACATTTTCATATTTTATGTTTATGTTGTTAATATATTTTTCGCATATTAATCCGTAACCTGTTAAATTGTTTTGCGGGACGATGTGGGCATCGTCCCCTACAATTATTTGAGACAGCAATTCTTTTCTTCCGCTTGTGCATATTGTAATAAAATACGCTCCCGTAGCGCTGTAATCATAATTTTTTAATCGTGTGGGTTTTCTTTTCGGTAAATCCATTATTTTACCTCGCTGTTATCAATCGCGAAATCGAGCAATATGTTAATAAGCTCATTTCTTGAACGGTTTGTCGCCTTTGAAAGAGCGTTTAATTTGCTTACCGTTTCGTCTTTAATTCGTACCGAAAAGGTTTTGTATCCGTCCTCGCCTTTTAAATTTTTCTTGTTTATAATAAGCTTATCCTTCATATTTTTTCACCTCACATACATTATATCTTGACAAACAGCACAATAATATGTTATAATATATAACATAGTCTATAACATAAAACAAAAAATAATTACAAAAACCTTTTCTATGTTATTTGTAATTATAAGCATGACTTTCTTTGAAAGTCAAAAGAAGGAGGAAATATTATATGACAAAAATGAAAAACTGTAAAGCGTGCAACGCGGAAATTGCAAAATCAGCAAAAGTATGCCCAATGTGCGGGGCAAAAAACAAACAGCCAATTTATAAAAGATGGTGGTTTTGGACTATTATCGGTATAATTGCTATTTCAATTATTTCAAACAGCTCCGATAACAGTGAGCCCTCGGTCGAAAAGAAAGCCGCAGATAAAGCTAATACAGAAACTGTAAATTATAATGTCGGTGATGTTATAACAACAGACAAATTTGAAATTGAAGTTACGGGAGTTTGTACTAAAAACCGTGTGGGCACTCAATATTTGTCTTCTGCTCCGGCTGAAGGCGGTATCTACGTGTGTGTGGATTTTTCATATAAAAACATTGCGTCGGAGCCAATATCCTCTTTTTCTTGTCCAAAAGTAAAGCTTGTAAATGAAAACGGAACAAAATATTCAAATGATATATCAGCATCATCATATTACGCGACAGAAACAGATCCCAACAGAAAAATTTTAAGTGATTTAAATCCGGGAATTAAGGTAAACGATTCCGCGGTATTTGAAATATCTCAGGAAACTTATGAAACTGACAATTTTTATGTGTTGGTTGAAGCAAATAAGAAATACAAGGTCAAAATAGAAAAGTGATATGTTTACATAATGTCAATGATTAAAGTAATTACAAAAGAAAGACAGCCGGCAGAAATGTCGTCTGTCTTTTTTTATAAAAATTTTATTTTCTGATTATTTCCCTCAAAAACATTGATTTTTTCCCTATAATATGGTAAAATATAGTTTAAAGAAATATTTTACCGAAAGGATTTTTATAATGGATATCTTTGGCACGCTTTCAGAAGAACTTGGCATAAGCCTTAGTCAGATTGAAAACACCGTGGCGCTCATTGACGAGGGCAACACCATACCTTTTATCGCGAGATACCGCAAGGAGGTTACGGGCGGTCTTGACGATACACAGCTCAGAAAGCTTTCTGACAGACTTACCTATCTTCGCACGCTTGAAGAAAAGAAGGAGGACGTAATAAGGCTTATTGACGAGCAGGAAAAGCTGACGCCCGAAATTGAGCAGGCGGTAAAAAACGCTTCTACCTTACAGGAAATTGAGGATATTTACCGTCCGTTCCGCCCGAAACGCCGCACAAGGGCTACCGTGGCAAAGGAAAAGGGTCTGGAGCCGCTTGCGAATCTTATTATGGAGCAGGAGGAAAGCGACATTACCGCAAAGGCGGAGGAATTTATTGATGCCGAAAAAGGCGTGGAAAGCGTTGACGACGCGCTTTCGGGCGCAAAAGATATAATTGCGGAGGAAATCTCCGACAATGCCGATTTCAGAAAGCTTGTAAGAGAATACAGCTACAAAAACGGCACTCTCACCGTTCACGCCGCGGAGGAAAAGGACGACAGCGTTTATACGGCATATTTCGACTTTTCCGAGCCATCGGCAAAAATCGCGAATCACCGCATACTTGCCATAAACCGCGGGGAAAAAGAGGGCGAACTGAAAGTTAAGCTTGACGTTGACAGCGAGCTTATTCTTCAAACCTTTCACCGAAAGCTTGTAAAAAACACTTCGTCACAGGCGGCGGAGCTTATTGACGAAGCTGCCGGTGACAGCTATACAAGGCTGATTGCGCCTTCAATTGAAAATGAAATACGAAATATTCTTACCGACCGCGCGCAGGAAAGCGCCATTGAGCTTTTTTCAAAAAATCTCGGACAGCTCCTTATGACGCCGCCCATTAAGGACTATACGGTTATGGCGCTTGACCCCGGCTTCCGGACGGGTGATAAAATGGCGGTTGTCGATGAAACGGGCAAGGTACTCGAAACGGGTGTTGTCTATTGCACGCTTCCGCATCACGACCTTTTAAAAGCCAAAAAAATTATACTTGATACCATAGAAAATTTTAATGTTGATGTTATCGCCATCGGCAACGGCACGGCTTCGAGAGAAACGGAGCAGTTTGTGGCAGGGCTTCTGCCGGAGGCTTCACGTGAGGTAAAATATGTTATGGTAAGCGAGGCGGGCGCTTCGGTTTACTCCGCTTCGGAGCTTGGAGCGGAGGAATTTCCCGATTATGATGTTGCGCTGCGCAGCGCGGTATCAATAGCGAGAAGGCTTGAGGACCCTTTGGCGGAGCTTGTTAAAATCGACCCGAAATCAATCGGTGTGGGGCAATATCAGCACGATATGAACCAGAAACGCCTGAGCGAAGCCCTCGGAGGCGTTGTGGAAAACTGCGTAAACAGCGTCGGAGTTGATGTCAACACGGCGTCGCCTTCGCTGCTTTCTTACGTTGCCGGCATTAATGCCCCGATTGCGAAAAATATTGTTTTATACCGTGAGGAAAACGGCGCCTTTACCGACAGAAAACAGCTTAAAAAAGTCAGCAAGCTGGGAGAAAAGGCGTTTACGCAGTGTGCGGGCTTTCTCAGAATACGTGACGGCAAAAACGTGCTTGACGGAACCGCCGTTCACCCGGAATCTTACGCGCTTGCCGCCGAAATTCTTGAAAAATGCGGCTATACGGAAAATGATGTCAGAAACGGAAAAATCGGAGACCTTGCGGAAAAAGCCGGAAAAATTGACCTTGAAAATATTGCCGGAGCACACGGCGTAGGACTTCCGACAGCTCTCGACATTATAAGCGAGCTTACCAAGCCCGGCAGGGACCCCCGTGACGAGCTGCCCGCGCCGATACTTCACAGCGATGTTATGAGCATTGAAAATTTAAGCGTCGGTATGACTCTTAAAGGAACCGTCAGAAATATATGCGATTTCGGAGCCTTTGTCGATATAGGTGTTCATCAAGACGGTCTTGTTCATATATCACAAATTTGCGATAAGTTTATAAAGCATCCTATGGACGTTTTGTCGGTAGGAGATATTGTAAACGTAAAAATCATTGATATTGATGAAAAAAAAGGGCGTATTTCGTTGTCGATGAAATGAAAACTATGCATATTTGTGCATAATATATAATAATTAATGTAGGATTTCTACGTTTTACCTATTTAAAAATTCTATTAAATGTGATACAATATAATCAGTAATTATCTAATTTTATAAGTTTATACTTAGGAGGTATAAAAATGGCAGGACTGGAACTCAAGGGTATATGGAAAAGATATCCCGGCGGCGTCGAAGCCGTTAAAGACTTTAACCTTGTTATTCCCGACAAAGAATTTGTTATTCTTCTCGGACCTTCAGGTTGCGGTAAATCTACAACTCTTCGTATGATTGCCGGTCTTGAGGAAATCAGCGAAGGTGAGCTTTATATTGACGGTCCGAAAGACAGAGATATTGCGATGGTTTTCCAGAACTACGCGCTTTATCCCCATATGACGGTGTTTGAAAACATGGCTTTTGGTCTTAAGCTTCGCAAAACACCTAAAGATGAAATCAAGAGACGTGTTGATGAGGCTGCTAAAATCCTCGAAATCGCGCATCTTCTTGACAGAAAACCCAAGGCGCTTTCCGGCGGTCAGAGGCAGCGTGTTGCGCTTGGTCGTGCCCTTGTTCGTAACCCTAAAGTGTTTCTTATGGACGAACCTCTTTCAAACCTTGACGCTAAACTTCGCGCGCAAATGAGAACAGAAATAGGTAAGCTTCATAAACGCCTTCAGACAACCTTCATTTACGTTACGCATGACCAGGTTGAGGCTATGACAATGGGTACCAACATTGTTGTTATGAAGGACGGCGTTATTCAACAGATTGACGCTCCGCAAGTTCTTTACGAGAAACCCGTTAACCTGTTTGTTGCAGGTTTTATAGGCAGCCCGCAGATGAACACTGCTTCTTGTACAATTGATAAAAGCGGCGACGAATATATCGTACATATTGGTGAATCTTCTTTCAAAATTCCTGAAGGTAAGGCGAAAGCTCTTGAAGGAATTGATGTTGCAGGCAAAGAATTCATCTTTGGTATTAGACCTGAAAATGTACATGATGAGGAAATTTATCTTTCTACGCTTACAGATAGTCAGGTTAAAGTTGATGTTGAACTTACCGAAGCAATGGGTGCCGAAACATTACTTTACCTTATCTTTGAAGGGGAGCATTTTGTTGCAAAGGTTAATCCTCGTTCAACA
>CACZWD010000043.1 GCA_902784805.1 uncultured Ruminococcus sp.
AGCTTCGGCTCTTTATTTTTTTCGGAGATATGAAAAATTTCTCAAATTGTCTTGACAAAGTGAAAATTATGTGATATTATAACAGTGTTATATTTGTAATTAGGATCAAGTTTCTTATGTGGAGCATTTGTACCTATGGAATGGCTACCAGATTCAGTATTGAAAATAGCACACGCATTGCCTACATATTATTATATAAGCACAAATGAAGCATTGAAAACTTTAGAAGAATTTAATTTTGAAACATTAAAACCTTTAATTACAAATATGGTAATTATGTTAGGATTTGCAACAGTATTTATAGTGTTATCAAATATAGTTTCAAGAAGAAAAAGAAAGATAGGATAAAATAAAAATAGTAATTTATGAAGGAGATAACAAAATGATAGGTATATATTTTAGTGGAACAGGAAATACAAAATACTGTCTTGAAAAATTTTTAGAGTATTATAATGAAAGTAATGAAAATAAACTATATTCCATTGAAGATAAAAATTGCATAAATGAAATAAAAGAGAGTAATGATATTGTATTAGCTTATCCAATTCATTATAGTGATTTACCAATCATTGTTAGAAATTTTATTGTTGATAATAAAGATATATTTAAAAATAAAAATATATTTATTATTGTAACAATGGGATTGTTCAGTGGAGATGGTGCGGGCTGTTCAGCAAGATTGTTAAAAAAATATGGTGCGAATATAATTGGTGGATTACACTTGAAAATGCCAGATTGTATTGGAGATGTAAAAGCATTAAAAAAATCTCTTGAAGAAAATAAAGAAATTGTAAAATGGGCAGATATAAAAATAAAAGAAACTGTTGATAGCATTAAGAATGGACATTATAGTAGAGATGGACTTACTTTTGTTAGCCATCTAGCGGGTTTATTTGGACAAAGATTATATTTTTATAAGAAAACTTATAGATTAAAGGATAAATTAAAAATTAATTATGAAAAATGTATTTCGTGTAGTAAATGTTCAAATTTATGTCCAATGAAAAATATAAAAATGAGTGATAATAAACCAGTAACACAAAATCAATGTACAAGTTGCTATAGATGTATAAGTAATTGTCCTAAACAAGCAATAACTTTAATTGGAAATGAAGTCATCGAAAAATGCGTTATTGATAAATATATTGATTGAAATGGAATGGTGAAATAACTTTTATGAAAATAATTATTATAAATGGAAGTCAAAGGTATAATATAGGAATATTAAAGAATTCCGCTCGGTTTACGAATTTGAAAACAATTCTGCCGTCATTGTAAACGGTGGCGTGGTCTATTGAAACGCTCCATAGCTTTTCGTCAAATGCTAACGGTGGTTCCGGCAATTCCATAATTTCAAACATAAACGCTCCAATTGCCGTATACTGCATTTGCCGTTTTTGCTTTTTGTCCTTCAGCCGTTTAATTTTAGAATTCAGCTTTTCATACCGTTCTTCAAACTCTTTATATTTTTTGTTATATTCTTCTTGATTGACTGCAATGCTTGCGTTTTCGTTTATGCTCTTTCTGATGAGACCGTTTACAACATCAATCTCCATATTCAGCTTACCGATTTCTTCATCAATGGAAGTCGTATCGGTAAGGGATTTTTGTATCAAACGGCAATCGTCAATTAGCTGTTTGCGGTTGTCGGCAAGCTGTGTAAAGGCACTCATAAATCTTGTCTTAATTTCGTCCTCGGTCAGATGCGGAGTTTCACATTTATGCACATTTTTAAACTTGTCGTTGCATTGCCATATTGTTTTTCTGTACTTTGTATTTGACTGCCAAACCTTAGAACCGAAGAACTGACCGCAGTCACCGCACACAATCCGGCTTGAAAAAATACTGTTTCCGCTGTAGTTCCTTCCGATTTTTTCCCGCCTTGCAAACTCCTGTTGTACCAATTCAAATTCTTTCGGATAATAGAGGCAGAAGCCTGTAAAGACCATATCCATATGCTTGTCAGTATTCCTCCGCATATAAGTATAGCACAATTTATGGGATATATCAAGGAAAAAAGTACACTTATGATATTTGACAGGCATGCAAATTTAAAATATAAGTATGGTTCAAGAAGTTTCCGGTGTCGAGGATATTATGTAGATACGGTAGGAAGAAATCAGCGAATCATAGAGGAGTATATCAGAAATCAATTAGAAGAAGATTGTGCATATGAACAAAAGACATTAAAAGAGTACATCGATCCGTTTACGGGTAACAAGAACTAAAAGGCAAAAAAAGACAGCCGCACGTGAGCGGCTGCCTGAGATAGTAATGCGGTGCTAAACTTCGAAGCCTCTTTAGAGGCACGCCTGTATTAACCCCTTTTAGGGGTTGAGCAAGCCACCGGTTCAACCGGTGGCTTTGACTATATACCATCTTGGAGGCCTCGTAAAGCATTCATAAAAAATTCAGAATATCTATATTTTGATTTATGGTTTTTTAAAGTCATTTTTCTGTTGTTTCTGGATTCTCAGAGCCCTGTATTTTGTGGGGGTATGTTCTTTATATTTTTTAAAAGTATTAATAAAATATTTAATATCATTGTAGCCGACAGATTCGGCAATTTGCGGGATTTGAAGATTTGTATTTGTAAGCAGCGATGCAGCCTTATTGATTCTTGTGCGCTGTAAAAAGTCCTTAAAAGATCTTCCTGTTTCTTTTTTAAAGCGTGTGCTTAAATATTGTGTGGTATATCCGGTATCGGCGCTTATTTTTTTAAGCAGATTAGGCTCGTTGTAATGAACGGTAACGTAATCTTTAATATAATCCGTAATACTTAATGAGTTTTTTGACGGCGCCGTAATAAATCTAACAGAATAAAGAATAATTGCATCGTAAAGATTTTTTAAAATTAATTTATATTTTGCGTTTTGTTTATTATATTCGTTTCTCATTATATTAAGTAAATTAAACACAATTTTTTCTTCATCACGGAAAATATAATTTGTAGGGTTGGCGATTAAAGTATCCAAATCTATATTAAGAGAGTTTAAAACGGAATCAAAATAGATGTATGACGCTTCTGCCGAACGGCGAATGGGAGTAAAAATACAGTTTATCATGGTAAGTTTTTCGTCACTTGTTTTTTTGTAATTATGAATATCTCCGGGATTGATAATCACATATTCACCGGCAGAAATATTTTTGTCAACACCGTTAAGTGTATGTATTGCACTGCCGTTTACAATATACGCAAGCTCAATATAAGTATGAGAATGTTCTTCACAATCAAAAAGATCATCTTCGGTTGTAATAACTATTTCATGATTTAAAAAATGCGCTGAAGTCAGCTTACGCATAACCATTATCTCCTTTTATTATTGTAGTTTCATTATACACTTCATTTAAAAATTTGTCAAGCGATAAAAAAACAATAAAAATAGGGCAAAATTAATATTTATTCAAATTTTTGGATTTTTATATTAATTTTAACCTAAAAAAATATGTATTATATCGGTTGAAAATATTGTTATAAAATTGATATAATAAAATAAAAAGAGAGCTTGGGATTATAGGTGGAGATACATAGTATGTTTGAAAATAGC
This sequence comes from uncultured Ruminococcus sp., assembly GCA_902784805.1. Lineage (GTDB taxonomy): Bacteria > Bacillota > Clostridia > RUG12999 > RUG12999 > RUG12999. Next base: position 3,549 of record CACZWD010000043.1, read on the forward strand.
GAATGGATCAAATCAAAAAAAGATTATGGTGACGTATGCCCGGTTTTTAAATTTGATTTTGAGATTGAAAAGCCTGTTGAAAGTGCTGTTTTAAATGTTACGGCGATGGGCGTTTATTATGCGAATTTAAATAATAGTCGCATTGGGGATTTTTATATGGCTCCCGGCTGGACGGCATATGACAAACGCCATCAGTATCAAAGTTACGATATAAAAAATATGATACATAAAAGTAACAGCCTTGAAATTACAGTCGGTAAAGGCTGGTATCGCGGCAGAATATGTGAGGACAGAATAAATAACGGCTGGGGCGGTGTTTCGGCAATAATCGTACAGATTGACATTGTTTTTTCTGACGGAACAAAAAAGGAAATAATTTCGGACGAAAACTGGAAGACGGCGCGTTCACCTATAAAATTCAGTGAAATATATGACGGTGAAATTTACGATGCCACATCGACGGAATATGATTGGGAAGCTGTCGGACTTTTCAGTTTCAGAAAAGATTTATTGATTCCACAGGAAGGCGAAACCGTATCTGAGCACGAAGTGTTTTTACCTGAAAAAATGATAATTACCCCAAAGGGCGAAAAGGTAATTGATTTCGGGCAGAACATTACAGGATATGTCGAGTTTGAGACAGAAGCAAAGCAGGGTGATATAATTGAATATTCGCACGCGGAAGTGCTTGACGCAGACGGTAACTTTTATACGGAAAACCTTCGTACTGCAAAGGCAAAAATAAAATATATATGCCGTGACGGAAGGCAGAAATATAAGCCGAGCTTTACGTTTATGGGATTTAGATATATAAGAATTGATTTGGCACCGAAAAGCGTTGATATAAATGACTTTAAAGCAATTGTTGTGCATTCGGATATAAAAAGAACAGGTTTTTTTGAATGTTCAAATTCAAAGGTATGTAAATTATTTTCAAATATAATATGGAGTCAAAAGGGTAATTTTTTTGATATTCCCACAGACTGCCCTCAAAGAGACGAACGGCTTGGCTGGACAGGTGACGCGCAGTTTTTTGTAAAAACGGCAGCTTATAATTATGATGTAAAAAAATTTTTTGCAAAATGGCTGCATGATTTAAAAGCCGAGCAAAGGTTTGACGGTTCTGTTCCATCTACTGTTCCGAATGTTCTCGGAAACTCAAGCTGCGGCAGACCCGGATGGTCGGATGCGGCTGTTATATGCCCGTGGCAGATATATTTGCATTACGGAGATAAAAAAATACTGTATGAACAGCTTGACAGTATGGTTAAGTGGGTAGAATATATGCGCAGGGAATCCGACGGCTATCTTTGGTTAAACTCAAAGCATTTCGGAGATTGGCTCGGACTTGATAATGAGGACGGCAGCTATAAAGGGGCTTCGGATTATATACTGATTTCATGTGCTTTTTTTGCATATTCTACCGGGCTGCTTGTCAAAGCATTAAAAGCGCTCGGAAAACCGTATGCCGAGTACGAAGAGCTTTATAATAATATTGTTAAGGCAATAAATCAAAGATTTACTGAGTTTAACACACAGACAGAATGTGTGCTTATGCTGTGTTTTGATATTGCGGAAGATAAGAAAAAGATTGCCGATAAGCTCGCAAAGCTTGTAAAAGAAAACGGTAATAAGCTTACTACCGGTTTTGTGGGAACGCCATATATTCTTTCGGCGCTCAGCGAAAACGGTTACATTGAGCTTGCGTATTCATTGCTTTTACAGGAGGAATTTCCTTCATGGCTGTTTTCTGTAAATATGGGAGCGACAACAATTTGGGAGCATTGGGACGGCAAAAATGAAAACGGGCAGTTTTGGTCGGCAAAAATGAATTCGTTTAATCATTATGCTTACGGCGCAATAGGCGCATGGCTGTATGATACTGTTGCAGGTATAAAAATTGATGAAGATAACCCCGGCTTTGAAAAGGTTATATTAGCGCCGATGCCGGATAAAAGGCTTGAATGGGCGGAGGCTTCGGTTATTACAAAGTACGGAACCATACGTTCAAAATGGTATTACGATAAAAACGATAAAATACATTATGAGTTTGATATTCCGGTAAGTGCTCGTCTTATTATAGACGGCAATGAAAAATATCTTGATGCCGGGAAACACTTTTTCTGATAAAAAGGAATGACCATATATGTTTGAAAGCGCGAAATGGATTGCGGAAAGTGATAATATAAAAGAAATAACGCCCGCTCCGCTTTTGAGAAAGAGTTTTACTCTCGATAAAGAGGTAAAAGAAGCTGCGTTCAACGCCTGCGGTCTTGGGCATGCCTGCTATTATGTAAATGGCAGTAATATTACCGATGAGGTTATGATAACTCCGATATCAAAATATGATTCAAGGGTTTATTACAGCAGTTTTGATGTAACGGATTTGTTAAGGAAAGGCAAAAACGCTGTCGGCTGCGTGTTGGGCAACGGCTGGTATTTTGTAACATATCCGAGATGGGATTATTATAAGCCCGACTGGATAAGTCACCCGAAGCTGATATTTGAGCTTGATATTACATATATTGACGGCACGACAGAAAAAATTGTTTCCGATTCGTCATGGCGGGTGAGCAAAAGCGCAATTATATACAATGAGGATAAACGGGGAGAAATTTACGATGCGCGGCTTTATAAAGACGGCTGGAACGAAGCAGATTATGATGACAGCGGTTGGAAAAGAGCTTTTATCTGCCGCGGAGCCGGGGGGACGCTCCAAAAAACGGATTTTCCGCCGATTCGGGTCACGGAGCGTTTTAAAGGTATTCGTATTTCTGAAAACGTGTACGATATAGGTCAAAACATAAGCGGCTGGGTGAAAATAAAGGTCAGAGGCGAAAGAGGCAGTGAAGTCCGGATAAGATATTCCGAGCGGATTCATAAGGACGGCAGCATTGCGCCCGAACAGCTTAATACGATAGCGGGAAGCGAAACGCATACCGACAAATATATTTTAAAAGGTGAAGGCACGGAGGAATGGGCGCCGAGGTTTGTGTATCACGGTTTCAGATATGCAGAGATAACCGGTACGGCTGAAATTATAGAGGTTACGGGTGAGGTTGTCTGTACAGATATTAAAAGGACGGGAAGCTTTAAATGCAGTGATGATATGCTTAACAAAATTCATCACGCTTCGGTTTGGTCAACACGAACAAACATTCAGGGAATAATCACAGACTGTACGCAAAGGGAACAGAACGGCTGGACGGGTGACGCGCTTCTTTCCGCGGAACAAACATTTATCAATTTTGACGCTTCCGATATATACAAAAAATGGCTCAGGGATATATGTGACACTCAGCGCCCGAATGGGCAAATATGCTGTCTTGCTCCGACAAGCGGCTGGGGATATAATTGGGGCAGCGGACCTGCCTGGGACAGCGCGCTTATCCTTATACCTTATTATATTTACAGTATTAAAGGTGATAAATCGGCACTGCTTGACGTGTGGGACAATATGGTTTTATATATGGAATTTATGGAATCAATGTCCGAAAAAAATGAGGTATGCTTCGGACTTGGCGACTGGTGCGCACCGGAGGGTGTAAAGGTTTGCCCGACAGTTATAACAGATACGGCATATTTTTATACAGATAATAAAGTTATGGCACGTTCGGCGGAGCTTATAGGCAAGGACGGAACACTTTATAAAAGAAGAGCGGAGGAAATAAAAAACAGTTTCAGAGAAAAATACATAAAAAAGAATTTTTATCTGGGAGATGATACAACCGCCATTGCCTGCGCCATATATCAGGATTTATATACCGAGGACGAAAAGGCAGTTGCCGCAAAAAGATTAAACGAGCTGTACGCAAACGGAGGATACCATATAAACTGCGGAATTTTGGGCGTGAAATATTTATTTACGGCATTATCGGAGTACGGCTATGCGGAAACAGCGTATAAAATGACAGTCAACAAGGAATATCCGAGCTATGCATACTGGATATTAAACGGTATGACAACATTATGTGAAAATTGGGATATGTCACGTTCATGTAATCATCATATGTTCAGTGAGGTTGATTTCTGGCTGTATAAATATATAGGCGGCATAAGGCTTTCGGAGGGCGGCGGCTTTGTCACAATCAAGCCTTGTTCTGTGAGCGGGATTAAATGGGTAAATGTAAAATATAAGGGAATATCTGTTTTTTATGATGAACATAAGACGGAAATAGTATCGGATATTCCTGTGATATATATTAAGGCAAACAACGAGGAAATTTATCTCGGAAAAGGAAAGCATATTTTATCAAAATAAGGAGATGCACGATGAAAAACAAGCTTTTAAAATGTATTGTAGGTTTAAGTATGATATTTAACTCTGCGGTATCGGCGGAAATCATACATAGCACTCCGGATTTTCTTGCGGACGGATATGTATGTATTGAGGGCAAAACAGATGCGAAAAATGCTTCGGTTACCTTTAAAGCCGCAAAGGTTGGGGGGAAAACCGACTATGTGGCAATTATGGAAGAAATCGCAGACGCTGAAGGCAATTTCAGGTTTGTTTTCAGATTACCCGAACAGATTAACGGGGTTTCTTCAAACGGAACATATGATTTTTTCATTATGGCAGACGGTGAGGAACTGAAACAATCTTATTTTGAGTATATAAATTTTGAATATATGCTTGAAAAAATAAAATCCGCAAAAAGCAAAGATGAGCTTTACTCTGTTTTACAGAATTGCGGGTACGAGGATAAATTGGCTCTTAAAGCCATGGGCATAGCGGTTGATGAGATGGAAAAAATATGGGACGATATTAAAAATGTTTCGGACAGATGTTTTGATATTTGCGATATAAGCAGTTCGGAGTTACAGACAATTGTTTTGTCGTTTAATAAATCACTCGGCGTGGAATACGCACAAAAAGGCGATGCCGATACCGCTTTGCATCTAATAAATCCCTCTTATGATAATGTAAAATATAATGACGATGAAAATAAGATTGAGCTTGCGGAGGTTGTTAAAAAGCAAATAAAATAATTGAGTTCAGAAATTTAAGAGCCGCAGAGCTTATTGAGGCAATAGAAAAATATAATGATTATTTTGGGTTTAAGGACAGTAATCAATATTCGGTTTATAGTAAAATGACACTTACAACGCAGGGCAAAACCGCTGAAAAAATGTCACAATATATCGGAAAATCAACGGTTACGGCAAAGCAGATAAAGGACGCTTTTGAAAAGGCTGTATCCGAAACAGAACCGCGTAACAATTCGGACGGCGGCGGAAGCAGCGGAAGTTACAGCAGCGGTGCTGCTGTCAGCACGTTTGAAATTGAACATAGCGGAAAAAAAGACAAATTTGCCGATTTATCATATGCCGTGTGGGCAAAGGAAGCGGTGGAAGCGCTTGCCGAAAAATCAATAATTGCAGGTTTTGGCGACGGTAATTTCTATCCGAATAACAGCGTTACACGTGAAGAGTTTACAAAAATGCTTGTTCTTGCCGCGAAAATGTATAATGAAAGCGCAGAGTGTGAT
>CACZWD010000044.1 GCA_902784805.1 uncultured Ruminococcus sp.
CGCCTTTGTAAGTTCAAAGGGGATTTTTTTAAGGAAATCGTCTGTAATGCCGTCACTTTCAATATAAGGCGCGCCGCCGCTTTTTTTCGCGCTGCGCAGCTTAAAAAGCCCCAGCTGCATAAAAAGCAGCTCCTCAAAGGCAAAGCGCTTTCTCGCGGTATAGTAATCGGCAACGGTTTCGGGAAAATGTATTGAGGAAACAGCCCAGTTCACCTCGCAAAGCCCGTATTTTTCACGGACGGAAAGCGGCAAATACTCATTTATACAGCCTTTTGTTATATCAACGCAGTTTTTCGCTATCATTCTTATTGTTTTCTGCGGCAAATTTTCCGTAAGCGGATAAACGGGCACAACCCTGCCCGTATGAAGATTTTGCCCTTCACGCTCGTAGGTCGGTGAGGTCATACTCACTTTGCCGAATTTTTTTTCGGCTTTACCGTAGAAATTAAACTTTTCACCGATTTTAAAAGCGTTTTTAACATATTTGTTATTAAACCACTTCATTGTGGCGACATCATAACCGTCACGCACAAGAACGGAATAAATCTGCATATTTTTGCGTATGTAAGAGGTAGTAACATCGCTGTAAATTTCGGCGTTTATGCAAGCCGTTTCGCCGTCGTGAAGCTCGTAAATGTGCTTGACCTCACCCCGGCTTTCGACATATCTCGGAAAAAACATCAGCATATCGTAAAGAGTAAATATGTTAAGTCTGGCGAGAAGCTTCGCTTTCGCCTCGCCGACACCTTTTATATATGTTATATCTTTTAAAAGGTATTCGTTTTTTCCGTTCATATTTCCTCCTTGGCAGAATTTTTTAAATTCCGAGCTTTTTTTCTATAGCCGAAACAGTTTCAAGTATTCCGGAATTTGAGTTAAGCGTAAAATCCGCCGCCGCAATGTACTGCGGATACCTTTGTTCATAAAGCCGCTTTGCGATTTTTTCATCACGAAACAGCGGTCTTGCGTTGTTTTCTGCCGCACGTTCTTTTAAAATTTCAAACGGTACGTCCAAAAACACCGTAAAACAATTTTCTTTTAACAAGGTAATATTTTCGGGTTTCCCTATTATACCGCCGCCGCAGGATAATACAAGCCCTTTTTCTTTAATTAATTTTTTTAAAATTTCCGTTTCGGCTTTTCTGAAATATTCTTCGCCGCCGGCTGCGAAAATTTCCGAAACGGAGCGCCCCTCCGTCTTTTCGATTTCGGCGTCGGTATCTGTAAATTTCAACCGCGTTTCCTGCGCGAGAACGCGCCCCACGGTCGATTTGCCGGCTGCCATGAAGCCTATGAGCGCAATGTTTTTTGTAAAGCTAAATTCAAGCATACCGGTAAGTTTATTTAAAAACCGTTCTTCTTCCTTTTCGGAAAAGGTAAAGCCGTTCCAGATTTCCTCCGATAAGAGTCCCTGAAAAACAAGCATTTCAAGCCCGCCGACCGAGGTTTTCCCCATTTTTTCGGCTTTTTTTATAAGCGTGGTTTTAATGGGTGTATAAACTGTGTCAAACACGGCGTCACAATTTTTTATCACCTCGTCCGAAACCGGACATTCGTTTGTTTTGGGAGTCATTCCGACAGGAGTACACTGAACGAGAAGGGAGAAAGAATCATTGATTTCATCTATGCCGCAAAGCGAAATTTTCGCGTTTGTAAGCTCACTCAGCTCGTTTAAAAGAGGTTTTGCTTTTTCCGTGTTTCTTACGGCAAGTGTAATATTACAGCCGATTTCGCATAGTGTATGCGAAACAACTCTCGCAACGCCTCCGGCACCTGTAATAAGCACGTTATTACCTTTCCGGGGCAAAATGCCGTGTTTTTTAAGTGAGCGTAAAAAACCCTCCCCGTCGGTAGAGGTGCCAAACGTTTTTCCGTCCACTGTTTTAACGGTATTTACGCTGCCGAGAGCTTTAGCCGACGGACTTACAGCGTCAAGAAAAGGAATAATTTCCTGTTTTAAAGGTATTGTGCAGTTAAAGCCGTTATACTCGCTTTTCAGAAGGCTGATTTTTTCTTCAAGCTTTTCGAGCGGCATATGTACGGTTTCATATACGGCATTTGTATTTTTTATCCGGAATATTTCGTTGTGCAGAAGCGGCGATAAACTATGCGCTACCGGGCTTCCGATTACGGCGTATTTTTTCATTTTTTATGACATACCTTTCAATATACATTTTTTACGCTACAGGGACATAATGACTTATTTAAAATAATTATACCACAAAAAATTGCCATAATCAAGAGCGTACAATTAAAATACAGAAAAATGGGAAAATATGTAAAAATTAAATTTTTAAAAATTTTTTTGTAAAAACACTTGTTTTTTACGGAAAAATTTTGTATAATATATATACTGTTATTCTTTTTTAGGTTAAGGAGTTTTTCCGCGTGAGTACAAAAAAAATTGCAATTGATGGACCGGCGGGTGCCGGAAAAAGCACAATAGCGAAAAGGCTCGCCGCGAAGCTCGGCTATATTTATGTTGATACGGGAGCCATGTACAGGGCTGTCGCTTTAAGCTGTATAAGAGCGGGCATTTCAACCGACGATGAAGCAGGTGTTACGGCACAGCTTAAAAACATTAGCATTGATATAGCATACGAAGGTGGTATGCAGCAAATTTTTCTTTGCGGCGAAAATGTAAGTGAAAGCATCCGCACACCTGAAGTTTCAATGGGCGCGTCAAATGTTTCACGGTTTCTCGGCGTAAGAGAAATGCTTGTTAATTATCAGCGGAAAATCGCGGAAAAACATAACGTAATAATGGACGGCAGAGATATTGCCACAAAAGTTCTTCCGGACGCCGACGCTGCGGTTTTTCTCACGGCAGATGTTAAGGAAAGGGCAAAAAGGCGTTACGATGAGCTTATTTTAAAAGGGGATAATGTAAATTTTGACGATGTTCTTGAAGATATGAAAAGGCGTGACAAAAACGATTCAACAAGGGCAAATTCGCCGCTTGTAAAGGCTGAAAACGCAGTGCTTGCCGATACAACGGGTAAAACTCTTGATGAATCGGAGGCGCTTGTTTTTAACATTATCCGTGAAAAGGTCGGAGAATTTTGAAATGTATGAGTTTTGCTGCGCAATAGTGCGCGTTTACTATAAAATTTTCTTTCGCTCCCGCATACACGGAAGTGAAAATGTACCGGAAAGCGGAGGACTTTTAATATGCGTCAACCATTTGAGCAACAATGACGCTGTGCTTGTCGGCAGCAATATTAAAAGACGGCTTCGTTTTATGGCAAAAAAGGAGCTTTTTAAAGTTCCTCTGCTTAATGTTGTTGTAAAAAAGCTGGGAGCTTTTCCCATTGACAGAAGCGTTTCGGATATCGGAGCCGTAAGAACGGCGCTGTCTATCCTTAAAAGCGGAAACGCTATGATGATTTTTCCCGAAGGCAGAAGAAACAAAGAGTTTCTGCCTGAAAAAATCCTTCCCGGCGCGGCTATGATAGCGTATAAATCAAATGTACCGATTTTACCCGTTTATATAGATGGTAAATATAAGCTTTTCGGCGGAACGGACGTTTATTACGGTAAACCCGTAAGCCCGGAGGAAATCGGCGAAATGCTTAAAAACGCGGCTGAAAACCCCGGAACAAAAAACCAAACCATCAGTAATTTCCTTTACGGAATTATAAAAGGTTCGTCAGAAAGGTTAGAAGGCTAAAATGGCTATAATAACTCTCGCAAGTACTGCGGGCTTTTGTTTCGGCGTTAAACGCGCGGTAAATCTTGCTTTAAAGCTCGGACAGGCATCAACGAACGTAATAAACTCCTACGGTGAGCTTATACATAACCCCAGAGAAGTTGAACGTCTTAAAGAAAATAATATTGTGCCTGTCGGCAGTCCCGAAGAAATTACGGGCGACAAGGTTATCATTCGTACCCATGGTGTCGGACGTGAAACCATTGAAGGCTTTAAAAACAGAGGGCTTGAGGTTATTGACCTTACATGCCCGTTTGTAAAAAAAATACACGGCATAGTTGAAAAATACAGCAATCTTGGGTATTTTACAATAATAGTCGGTGATGAAAATCACCCCGAAGTTCAGGGTATAAAAGGCTGGACAAACGGGAATTGCTATGTTTTAAATCCGCTTGACGGAGAAATTCCCGCGGGGCTTAAAACAGATGAAAAAATTTGCGTGGTTGCGCAGACAACAATAGGCGAGCTTCTTTGGAATAAAGCCGAAAGTTTTTTGAAAAGCGTTTTCCCTGCGGATAAATATGAGCTCGCGTTTTTTAATACTGTTTGCGGAGCGACAAACGAAAGGCAGCTTGCGGCAAGAGAGCTTGCCGGGAAATCCGATATAATGTTTGTTATAGGCGGACATCACAGTTCAAATACCGAAAAGCTTTTTAAACTTTGTAAAGAGGTCTGCCCCGAAACATATCTTATTGAAAGCGCTGATGAAATCCCTTCCGATATAAGGAAGCTGATTGATATAAAAAAAGATATAAAAGTTGGTATAACGGCCGGAGCGTCAACGCCCGACCTAATAATAAAGGAGGTTATTTTAACCATGGAAAACAAAGAGAATTTAAATAATCAGGAGGAGCAAAGCTTTGCTGAAATGTTTGAGCAATCTCAGCAGGCTCAGGTCACGCTTACAACGGGCGAAACCAAAACCGGTAAGGTTGTAAAGGTTACGCCGACCGAAGTTGTAGTTGACCTTGATTTCAAGTTTGAAGGCATAATTAAACTTGAAGATCTTACGGACGACCCCGAAGCCGTTCCGTCGGACATTTGCAAAGTCGGTGATGAAATTGAAGTGTTCATCATCAGAGTAAATGACCAGGAAGGCGTTGTTTCGCTTTCAAAGAAAAAGCTTGAACAGGCAAAAAATTGGGCGGCGATTGTTGAAGCCTTTGAAAATCAAGAAGTTCTTACGGGCAAGGTTGTTGACGTTTTGAACGGCGGAATTATTGTTTTTGTTAAGGGTAACAGAGTTTTTGTTCCCGCTTCGCAGGCAGCTGAAAGATACGTTGCGGATCTTTCAACGCTTAAAGGACAGGAAGTTTCGTTCAGAATTATTGATGTAAACGAGCGTCGTCACAGAGTTGTGGGCTCGGTTAAAAAGGTTGCGAAGGAAATTTCAAAGAAAATCAGAGATGAATTTTTCGCGAATGTTAAAGTGGGCGATAAAATTGAAGGTACTGTTAAATCAGTTACCGATTTTGGCGCTTTTGTTGATATCGGCGGTGTTGATGGTCTTGTTCATATAAGTGAGCTAACATGGAAAAAAGGCGTTTCTCCGAAAGATATCGTTAAAGTGGGCGATAAAATCGAGGTTTACGTTAAGGCAATTGACGCGGAAAAAGGCAAGGTTTCTTTAGGTCATAAAAACCCCGAAGATGATCCGTGGCTTAAATTTACTGCAAAATATACTGTCGGCGATATTGCGGATGGCACTGTTGTAAGGCTTGTTCCTTTCGGTGCTTTTGTCGATATTGACGGTGTTGACGGTCTTATTCATATCAGCGAGATTTCATGGAAACCCATAAAGCATCCCAGTGAGGTACTTAAAGAGGGTCAGGTTGTTGAAGTTACCATTAAGGATATTGACCTTGAAAATAAAAAAGTTTCTCTCGGTTATAAGAAGATTGAGGATAATCCTTGGGAAATTTTTAAAAGCAAGTATAATGTCGGTGATGTTATAAAATGTAAGATTGTAAGGATTGTTTCCTTTGGCGCATTTGCGGAAATTCTTGACGGTGTTGACGGTCTTATTCATATTTCACAGATTGTTCCCGACAGAAGAATTGAAACAGTAAACGAAGCTTTAAACGTGGGCGATGAGGTTGAAGCTAAAATTACAGATATCAAGCTTGATACAGGCAAGGTATCGCTTAGTATAAAGGCTCTTTCACAGCCTGCTGAGGCTCCTGTAGAGGAAGTTCCGGAAGAGAAAGAAGAAGTTTATGAAGTTCCGGGAGAGGAACCCGGTAAAACCGCTATGGAAGAAGCTTTTGAAATTGCCGGTGACGCAGAGGAAGCACCTGCCGAAGAAGCTTCGACAGAGGAAACTCCGGTTGAAGAAGTAGCTGCTGAAAAAGTTCCCACAGAGGAAGCCTCGGTTGAAGAAGCTCCTGTTGAGGAAAAAACAGAAGAATAAAAATTTTTTAAAATATTAATTTCCTGTGATAAATCCCACTGGCATGCGGCAGTGGGATTATTTAAGGAAAGGCTTTTGTTAATATATGAGGAAAACAAATTTTGGAAACACAATTAACGCTTGCATAACAGGGTATATTGTCCAGGCGGTTGTAAATAATTTTGTAACACTTTTGTTTGCTTATTTCAGGGGTTGTTACAATCTGACATCTGTTAACCTTGCCGCAATATCGGCATTTAATTTTTTCGTGCAGATAGCAGCCGATATTTTTTCAAGCCGTATAGCGCGTTATTTCGGTTGTAGACGAACCGTTGTTACAGCGCATATTTTAGCCGGTTGCGGTCTTGTGTTTATGGCTGTTTTGCCGGAGATTATGCCGCCCTTTGCTGCGCTTCTCACGGCATCGGGCTTTTATGCCGCCGGAGGCGGACTTATTGAAGTAATGATAAGTCCAATAGTACAGTCATGCCCGACTCCGCAAAATAAAAAAGCAAGTATAATGAGCTTTCTTCATTCTTTTTATTGTTGGGGGCAGCTTGGCGTAATTTTTATGTCCACTTTGTTTTTCTTTTTCTTTAAGATTGAGAATTGGTTTATAATGGCAATAATATGGTCGCTTTTGCCGTTTATAAACGCTGTGTGTTTTATGGTTGTTCCGATAATTTCGCCACATGGTGAAAAGGGCGGTGGAAACATTAAAAGTTTGCTGAAAAACGCAAAATTCAAATTGTTTATGATTATCATGGTTTGCTCCGGAGCGTGTGAGCTTGCTCTTGCGCAATGGGCTTCTGCGTTTGCGCAGGAAGCGTTGGGGCTTCCGAAAACCATGGGCGACATAGCGGTTCCTTGTGTTTTTGCCGCGGTTATGGGTTTTTCAAGGATAGTAAGTTCACATATCGGGGATAAAATAAACCTTGAAAAATATATGCTTGGCAGTGCTGCCGCATTAACTGTCGGATATTCACTTGCAGCATTTTCGCCAGGCTATATTCTCGGAATAATAGGCTGCGCCGTTTGCGGTTTTGCTGTCGGCGTGCTTTGGCCCGGAACTTACAGTGTTTGCGCGAAAGATATTCCGGACGGCGGCATACCAATGTTTTCGCTTCTTGCCTTTGCGGGTGATATAGGCTGCTGTCTTGGGCCGATTTCTATCGGTGTTCTTGCGGACAGCTTTAGCGGTAATCTTAAGATTGGCATGGTAGCCGGTGTTTTTTTCTCGCTGGTTCTTACTTTCGCATTAATTAAAAAAATAAACAAAACGAAAAATGGAGTGGACTTTTAAAAATCACTCCATTTTGTTTTGCCGCTGCCCCAATCACCTTGAATGGATATTGTCATCGGTGTGTCGCAATCAAGTATAAAATTTGAAAGCCCATCAACATAACTTATAAAATAAAAAAGATAAACGCCCGTCTAAAACAAAACGAATAAAAGCAAGCAGATACAATAAGCTTAATAAAATCAAGGTGAAAATTTGTTATAAACAAATTTTTATAGTTAAAATGCTTTATGCTACGAACAAACTTCGCCTCTCGACGGCGTCGGAGCAAGCGTCAAAACGTTCATTTCGATTTTATAAAAAATCAAAACTCACTATGGCCGCTTCTCCTCCTTTTCCACAAAAAAGCACGCTTTGCTACCACTTTTTTGCGGCTTGAGTGTTGCCGCTTACAGAACGATGAGGGCATCGTTTCATATAGGCTAACAGCTATAAACCTATGGCTTTGCGTGCTAAGTTTGTCCATTCTGCGCTATTTTCTCTTCGCCCACAAAGGGGCTGTGACAAAATGATTTCATTTTGCCACAGCCCCTCAAAAGTTTAAAGAAATTAATCCTCAAAGTCAAAGAAATCTTTATTTCTTTCTTTGAAAATCCGGTAAACCGCTTCGGCAACCTCCTCATCCTCAACGGTTACAAGTTCATCGTCTTTTTCGTCATCGCCTTCGATAAGCTTTAAAATTGTAACACCTTCATCATCAACCGTTTCAATAAGAATTACATAAATTCCGTCACCGTATTCGATTGTATCAAGATGCTCAAACTCAACGTCGTTTCCGTCCTCATCGGTAAGAATAACCACGTTATCCTCCGCGTCATTTTCTTCGTCATCCGCGAAAATGTCTTTTGTTTCTTCACTCATTTTAAAGTACCTCCATTTTTGTCTAAATAATTTTGCAGTATAATAACGGCAGAAAGTGTGTCAACCA
>CACZWD010000045.1 GCA_902784805.1 uncultured Ruminococcus sp.
CGAAATGCGTGAAAAATACCGCAAGGGCGAAATCAGCAAGGACGATTACGACAAGTGGCGCTATAACTATCCTAAGTATGATACGTCCGGGCATTGGGTGAAAGTGCCGTCTAAAGAGCTGAGCGACGCACTGATTGAGGCGTTCAAAGATATAATCAAAGAGTGATACAAATCGAAGTATGTGGAGGGTAAGAAAATGAAAGAGTTATGGAACAGATATTTAAAGATACCGGCATTCTTATATTTCATGCTTTATACATTAGCTACTATAGCAAACAGCATATTCTATCTTGTTCAAGGTACATATGAGGATCCTTCCGGAAATTGGCACGAAATAGATAGAGCCGTATTAGTTCTTATAGTGGTAATAGCTTTTGCGCTTATCAGATATATTAAAATAAAGAATTTCTTGTTGAAGGTATTAACTGTTTATGTTCCTACAATGCTTCTTGTTTTCATATATGTATTTATAAGAGGACTTACAGTTGAACTTGCAGGTTCGGCATATAGAGATGTCTTTATTAATTATACAGCAGGATTTATTATAGTATCGATTATTGTCTTTATTATAACTATAATTAGAAAAAAGAAGAGTACAGCTATTAGTGATAAACAGACGAGAAAATAAAAATTAATACTGTTTAGCAAAATCGTTTCTGTCTATCACGATTAATAACGACAAAAAGCCCTTAGCTGCATTTGTACACAGCTAAGGGCTTCATCATATGGATTATTACAGTCACAATCCAAAGAATGATTATTCCTTTACCCCACAACCACCTGATTCACAGAATAATTGCGGTAATAGCGACTGTTATCAAATTGTTATCAAAAGCAACGCAAAAGGCTCGTAACCTCGCATAAATACTGGGTTTTCAGCGTCTTACAAATCACTCCCACTCAATCGTTGAAGGCGGTTTACTCGTTATGTCATAGACTATACGGTTTATTTTGCCGACTTCGTTTACTATTCGGTTTGAAGTCTTATCAAGCACGTCATAGGGAATCCTCGCCCAATCGGCGGTCATAAAATCGGCAGTTGTGACGCCTCTGAGAGCAAGTGTATAATCATATGTTCTTCCGTCGCCCATTACACCTACACTTCGCATATCGGTGAGTACGGCAAAATATTGATTTATTTCCCTGTCAAGCCCCGCTTTCGCAATTTCCTCACGGAAAATCGCGTCCGCGTTTTTAAGAATATCAAGCTTTTCGGCGGTAATATTGCCTATAATTCTGACTGCAAGTCCCGGTCCCGGAAACGGCTGACGAAAAACAAGAAAATCGGGTATTCCAAGCTGTAGCCCCACACGACGCACTTCGTCCTTAAACAGACTGCGAAGTGGCTCGATAATCTCTTTAAAATCGACATAATCCGGCAGGCCTCCAACATTATGATGACTTTTTATAACCGCCGCGTCGCCGCTGCCACTTTCGACAACATCGGGATATATTGTGCCTTGAATAAGATAATCAACCTTGCCGATTTTCTTTGCCTCTTCTTCAAAAACTCTTATAAATTCTTCACCGATTATTTTCCTTTTTGTTTCGGGCTCCGTAACACCGGCAAGCTTCGCTAAAAATCTGTCCGCCGCGTTGACTCTTACAATATTAAGGTCAAACCGCTCTTTAAAAACCTTTTCGACCATATCGCCTTCATCTTTGCGAAGAAGCCCGTGATCAACAAAAATACAGGTTAAATTTTTGCCTATTGCCTTATGAACAAGCATAGCGGCAACCGATGAATCGACACCGCCCGAAAGTGCAAGAAGCGCCTTTTTGTCGCCTATTTTTTCACGCAGATTTTTTATCGCGTTTTCGGTAAAAGAGGACATATGCCAATCGCCCTTGCAGCCGCATATTTTTTTAAGAAAATTATCAAGAATGGCGTTTCCCTGCTCCGTATGCCCCACTTCGGGATGAAACTGCACAGCATATATTTTCTTTTCGGCATTTTCAAACGCCGCCGCGGGACAAGCAGAGGTTGTTGCCGTAACCTTAAAACCTTCCGGAAGCTTTGAAACGTAATCTGTATGGCTCATCCAGCATATGCTGCTTTTTTCAAGCCCGTCAAAAAGAACACTCGACGTATCAAACATAACAGGCGTTCTGCCGTATTCGCGCGTGTCTGCGGCTTCAACCGTGCCGCCCGAAAGATGCGCTACAAGCTGACTGCCATAGCATATGCCGAGAATCGGCACGCCAAGCTCAAGAATTTTTTTATCGTAAAGCGGTGAACCTTCGGCATAAACGCTGTTCGGTCCGCCGGTAAAGATAATTCCTTTCGGCTTTTTTGCGGCAATCTCCGAAATCGGCGTCTTAAACGGAAGCACCTCACAATAAACATTTAAATCTCTTACACGCCTGGCAATCAGCAAATTATATTGTCCGCCGAAATCAAGCACAATTACATTTTCATTTTGCATACTTAAAGATCACCTTCCAAGAAACTGTTTAAAATATTTTACAATATACGATAAAAAAAGTCAATATCCGAAATGCACTAAATAAAAAAATTTTTTCTGATGTTTTTGATAAAAAATCCCCTTATAACATTACGGGCTGTTGCTTTTGGCGCAGAACACTTAAATGGCATTGTTTCTGCCTTCTTAAACAAAAAATAATCTCAAAACAATAAAAAAATGAAAACACCGGCAACTTTCGCAAATTCAGATACATTCATACTCCCGACTCCAACATTGATGTGATTTCACTGCATCGTAATATTTTATTCAGCTTATTTCTTCCTCCGAAAGCGGAAGCTCAAACCAAAAAACAGAGCCTTTACCGGGCGCTGTTTTTACACCGTAAAGCGCGTTATGGTTTTCAAGAATATTTTTTACAATAGAAAGCCCTACTCCTGTACTAAGTTTTGTTCTTTTGTGCAATTCGCTTGCGCGGTAATATCTGTTCCAAATAAGCTCTTTATCGGCTTCGGCAATGCCTTCTCCGGTATCTTTTACCTCAAAACGCGCGTTTTTACCCCATTTTTTAAGAGTAATAAACACAACCTTATCATCGCCTGTATAATTTACGGCGTTGCTTATAAGGTTATAAATAACCTGCACAATTGAATGTTCGTCGGCAACAACAAAAAGATTTTTTTCAATATCACTGTTAAACGTATACCCTCTGGTTTCACTAAACACCTTAAAACGATTAACAATTTCGCCGACTTCACGTGAAATGTTAAACTCCTCAAATGTAATTTTTGCCGTACCCGATTCAAGCTTTGATAAGTCAAGAATATCATTGACAAGCGTTGTAAGCCTATCTGCCTCATCAATTATAACCTGTGTATGAGCAGCACGCTTTTCGGGATTGTTGCCGGAAAGGTCACGTATCATTTCGGCATACGATTTTATAATTGTCATAGGCGTTCTCAGGTCGTGCGATACGTTTGCGATAAGATCACGCCGAAGTGTATCCGTTTTTGAAAGTTCCCTTGCCGCGTTATTAAGAGTTTTTGAAAGCTCGTCTATTTCGGTATAGGTGCTGCCCTCAAATTCAACACTATAATCACCCGCAGCAAGCTTTTTCGCGGAATTCGTAATTCTTACAAGAGGCTTTACAAGCTGTTTTGCAAAAAAGAACGAAAGCAAAAACGCCATTAAAAGCGAGATAATACTGATTAGCATAAGCTGGTTTTGTAAAACCTGACTTGTTGCGTCAACGGGAGCAAGCGATGAGGTTATCGCCATATAATAGTTTTCGTTTTCTGTTTTTAAAAGCCTTGTATATACAATATACTCTGTGCGTAAAAATTGATTTTTAACTTTTTTTATAACAACGCCTTTCCCGATATTTATTTCTTTTAAAATTTCTTCACGGTTGGCGAGAAAACCGTCAATATTCGGCTTTGGTTCCTTAAGCTTGTCCGGGGTTTTGACCGGGCCCGTCAGATTGTCTGTATTAAATTTAAAATTGCCGAACATATACATTTCGGGAGAATAAACAAGCTCGCCTTTTTCGGAAAATATACGCGCGTTTATTCCTCGTTCAAAGCACATTTTATCAAGCTTTTTTATAAAAGCGTCATCAACACCATTTTCAGGCTTAAACTCAAGAAAAATCTCATTGCCGTAAAGGCTTATCTGATGACTTTTCATAACCGAATAGTAATTTTTTAAAAAAGCTATTTGAAGGCACCATATCATTGCCATAATAAGCACCGCGAGCACAAGAAAATATGCCCACATACGCATATGCATACTATAAGTGTTTTTTTCTTTTTTCATGACTGCGGCACCTCAAATTTATATCCGAGACCACGCAAGGTTACTATATAATCACGGTAAGCCCCTATGCTTCCGCGCAGCATTTTTATGTGAGTATCAACCGTCCGGTCGTCACCGAAAAAGTCAAATCCCCACACGTCTTCAAGCAGTTTGTCACGGCTAAGCGCGATATTTCGGTTCCGTACAAGATAAAAAAGCAGGTCGTATTCTTTTGGCGTCATATCAACCTTTTCACCATCGACATAAACATTCCTGCCGACCATATCAATTTCAAGTCCGCCAAAAACAAGAGTTTCGTTTTTTGTGTTATCCGAAGGCTTATGGCGGCGGATTATCACGTTAATTCTTGCCATAACCTCCTTTGGCGAAAACGGTTTTACTACATAATCATCAACGCCGATTTCAAAGCCGAAAAGCTTATCATACTCATCGCCTCTCGCCGAAAGCATAAGAACAGGAATATCTTTAATTTTTTTTATTTCTTTGCAGGCGGAAAAACCGTCCAGCTTCGGCATCATAACGTCCATAACAATAAGGTCAAAATCAATTTTCTTAACCATATCCAGCGCCTGCATACCGTTTTCCGCCTCATAAACGGTATATCCTTCAAACTCGGCATATTCCTTTATAACCTCACGTATTTTTTCTTCGTCATCGGCAACCAGAATGTTATACATAACTATAATATTCCTTTCTGTAAAAATTCCAAAACATTTTCTTTAATTATAGCTTATTTTTTTATATTTTACAACAGTTTTGTGTAAATAATGTGAAAAAATTGTAAACATTCCGTTTTATCTGAAAAAGCTTATTATTCCGATAACAATTATTAAAAGCGGAGATAACAGTTCTGCGAAACATCCGCGAAAAGCGCCTAAAAACCTGCCTCCGAGCTTTCCAAAAAATATTCCGCCGCACAGCATTATAAACTGCGCGGTCCCCGCAACAAGAGGAAAATATAAAGGAAGCCCGTCGCCTATGGCATATCCCGTACCTGCCCCAAGCATATCAACCGAGAGCGCAAACCCTATAAAAAGAGCTTCTTTTGCCGTACATACACATTCCCCGCATGCCGAATCATCTTTATACAAAAGTGTTTTAATTAAAATTCCGCAGCCCGTTAAAATCAGCAATATTCCGCCTATTGCGTTTTCAAAAGGTCTTGATAAATAATCTGTAAAAAAATCGCCGATAATAATTGCCGCAAAAGCGTAAAAAACCGAAACGGCAGTAATTATTAGCTTTGAAAAAAGCGGTACTTTTGTAGCGGAAATGCCCGATACAAAACCAAACGAAAAAGCGTCAAGGCTAAGTACCGCGGCAAAGCAAAAACATAAAATCACAAACACATCCCCCTTAATCAGCATTATATTCGGCAAATACAAAAAATGTTAAATAAAAGCTTGCAAAAATTTTAAAAATGAGTTAAAATAATACAGAAAGAGGGGAGATGATAAATTTGGAAATTGGCAAGAAAATAAAAGTTTTAAGACAAGGCAAAAACCTCACACAAGATGAGCTTGCGCTGCGCTGCGAGCTTTCAAAGAGCTTTATTTCTCAGCTTGAGCGTGACCTTACATCACCCTCCATATCAACGCTTGTTGATATTCTTGAATCTCTCGGAGTAACTTTGAAGGAGTTTTTCAGTGACGATGAGGAGGAAAAAATTGTATTTTCTCCGTCCGATTATTTTGAGGCTGAGGACGAAAATCTCGGCTATACGGTGGAATGGATAATTCCGAACGCCCAAAAAAACATTATGGAGCCGATTTTGCTGACAATTAAACCCGGAGGAACCTATAAAGAAGAAAACGCCCATGAGGGCGAGGAGTTCGGTTATGTTCTTGCGGGTAATGTGATAATAAATATCGGAAGTCATAAATACCGTGTGCGTAAAGGCGAAAGCTTTTGCTACAAACCGAATAATACACACAAAATATCAAATCCCGGCAAAACAACGGCGAAAATAATCTGGGTGTCATCTCCGCCATCATTTTAAGCTTTTAAAATTTATTGGGTCTGTTGCTTAACGTAACAGTCCCAATTCTTTTTATCATAAAAAAACACCTATATATTTTTCTTCCATACGAAAAGGCTTATACGACATTTTGGCGTGACGCAGATTTTCGTGTCCCATATCGTCCTCACGGTTGACGTAAATCAAATCCGCCGCTTCATTTTTTAAATACAGATTGTTAATGGCGGCATACGCTCCCCGGATATCCTTTTCGGCTTTTTCAATATGTATTATCACGGTATCGCCGCTGCGCTCTGCAACGGTCGCCGCCGCGATTTTTCCGTCAATTTTAAGGCAGGCGCCCGAAAGCTTAAGCGCCTCGAAATTATCAAAAAACCTCTTAATAACAAGCGTTTCCATATCGGTAAAGCTGTGAGCAAGGCAAAAAGCCCGTACCTCCGCAAAATTTTCCGCCGATATTTTTTCGTATGTAAAATTATTTTTCAAAAAGCTGTTCAGCATATTTTTTTTCGCGTGAAGCTCCTTGCCGTGAAGCGATATTAAATCCTCCGCTTTGTATATATAATCGTCGCTGTCACGTAATCTTTCAAAACAAATTTCGTTTCCAAAAATTTGCCCGGCGCGTTCTTTCAGCGCTGTGTTCAGCATACCTAAAACCGGCGTTTTTCCTTTTTCGTAAGCACAGGCAATAATTTTTTTAACAAGCTCTTTTTTATCACCGCCACCGAGAGGATAGCTTATCATAAGGCGATTTTCACTTATTAAAGCGCAGCTTATGTAAAATTCGTCCGTACAGTAAACACAAGTGCCGAAAACTCCGCCCCAGGCAAAAGCGTTACCGAAGCAGTAATCGCCGTTAAAGACGCCTTCCGCTTTGCGGAATTTTTCATACGCGGCTCTATGTTTTACAGAAATTTGTTCAAGCATAAATTCATATCCTTATTCTTCAATATATTTGGCATCTTTACGCCGTTTGCCTTTGTATTTTAAAAGATATTTTTTATCATTTTCGGAAAGCGGCGCCGTTTTTAACAAATCGGGACGCTTTTTCCATGTACGGTAAAGCTGTT
Source organism: uncultured Ruminococcus sp. (assembly GCA_902784805.1). Classification (GTDB taxonomy): domain Bacteria; phylum Bacillota; class Clostridia; order RUG12999; family RUG12999; genus RUG12999. The sequence goes on from CACZWD010000045.1 coordinate 7,287, forward strand.
GTTTTCTGCGCCACTGCGCAATTTTTTTATGATGCCCCGATAAAAGTACATCGGGCACGCGTCTGCCGTCAATTTCCTCCGGACGTGTATATTGAGGATATTCAAGGAGCCCGTCATAAAGCGATTCCTCGGTAAAAGCTTCTTCCTCCGGAAGCACGCCCGGAACCATACGGCACACGCAGTCAATAACTGCCATTGCCGGAATTTCACCGCCTGTAAGAACATAATCACCGACAGAAAGCTCCATATCGACCGAGCTTTCAATTATGCGCTCGTCAATACCCTCGTAATGACCGCAAAGAAAAACAAGATGCTCCTTTTTTAAAAGCTCTTCCGCGATTTTCTGATTAAAAAGCTTCCCCTGAGGCGACATATAAATGACAAAAGGTTTTTTTTCGCCTTCTTTAACGGCTTCAAGCGCCGACAAAACCGGCTGAACAGCCATAACCATACCTCTGCCACCACCGTAGGGAGCGTCATCGACATGACCGTGTTTAAGCTTTGTATAAGCTCTTATATTTGTAAAATTTATGTTTAAAATGCCCTTTGCTCTTGCCCTTCCGATAATGCTTTCACCGAGAACGGTCTCCATCATTTCGGGAAAAAGCGTTAAAACATCAATCTTCATCATAAGTAATTCCCCTTATATGGGTAATATCCATACGTTTATTTTTTGTATCAATTTTTAAAATAAATTGTTTTACGGCAGGAATAAGATATTCCTTGCCTTTTTCGTTTATTACGGAATATACATCATTCGCGCCCGTAAAAATTACTTCCTTTAAGGTGCCGAGAAAT
>CACZWD010000046.1 GCA_902784805.1 uncultured Ruminococcus sp.
TTTACGGCAGGAATAAGATATTCCTTGCCTTTTTCGTTTATTACGGAATATACATCATTCGCGCCCGTAAAAATTACTTCCTTTAAGGTGCCGAGAAATTCGGCTTCACTATTTTCATAATGAGCGTACACCTCCATGCCTTCAAGATCTTTAACATAGTAAGTTCCCTCTTTCGGCGTAGGAAGGTCGCTTTCGTTTACGGCAACAATTTTTTCACGCAGTTTTTCGGCTTCAAGCGGATTATCAAGCCCGCGAAGCTTTAAAACGGCGCAGCCTTTTACGGTTTTTACCGACAGTACCGTATAAACGGCACTGCCGATATAAACTTCTTTAAAATTCTTTAAAAAAGCGGCGCTGTCGGCATAGGGCAAAACCTTAATTTCTCCGTGTACGCCGTGAATATTTACAATTTTTCCTATTTCAATTTTATTCATTTTACGCGCCTTTCTTTCTTATAAATTCCCGTTTTTTTAAAAGAAAACAGGGTTTTAATAGAAACCTACTAAAACCCGACTGCTTCTTACTGTAAAATCTCAACGGAAACCTTTTTGTTTTCACGAATGGCGGCTGCCTTTATAACAGAGCGAATCGCTTTCGCAATTCTGCCCTGTTTGCCTATAACTTTACCCATATCGGATTCGTTTACACGAAGCTGAAGAACAACTGCCTGCTCGGTACCCGCTACTGTGACATTAACATCTTCAGGATGCTCCACAAGAGATTTCGCAATGTTTTCAAGTAGTTCCTTCATTTTTGTAACCATGCCCCTTTGCAAATACTTTTAAAGTTACATTTCAATACCGGCTTTTTTAATAAGCGCTCTTACGGTATCTGTAGGCTGTGCGCCGTTTTTAAGCCACTTCTGTACTTTTTCGGCATCAATGTTTATTTCAGCCGGGTCAGTAAGAGGGTTAAAGGTACCGATTTCCTCAATAAAACGACCGTCTCTCGGATATCTTGAATCGGCAACAACTACCCTGTAAAAAGGAGCTTTTTTCGCGCCCATTCTTCTAAGACGAATTTTAACTGCCATTTGTTTCACCTCCCAAAAATATAAGATATATTAAAAATATCTTTTGATATTTTAAAACAATTTTATCTGTCGCAAAGATTTACATAGGGTTTCTTTTCTTTAACGTTTATATACGCGGGACGTATAATTTTGCCGTTATTCTGTATTTCCTCAATGCGGTGGGCGCTCCAGCCCGCAACGCGCGCAATCGCGAAAAGCGGAGTATAAAGCTCTCCCGGCAAATCCAGCATCTGATAAATAAGCCCCGAATAAAAATCAACATTGGCGCTTACGCCTTTATACATTTTGCGCTTTGATTTAATCACTTCGGGCGCAAGCTTTGCCACCGTCTGATACAGCTCATAATCTTTTTCTTTGCCTTTTTCCGCCGCAAGCTCTTTCGCGCACTCCATAAGTATATCCGCCCTCGGGTCGGAAAGCGAATAAACCGCATGCCCCATACCGTATATAAGCCCGGAGCCGTCAAAAGCTTCTTTATCAAGCAATTTTTCAAGATAGCAAGCAATTTCATCTTTATTTTCGGTGTCAATGTTTTTTTTCATATCCTTAAACATTTTGACAACTTTAATATTCGCTCCGCCGTGCCTCGGCCCTTTAAGCGAGCCGAGCGCCGCGGCAATTGCGGAATATGTGTCCGTTCCCGACGAGGTTACCACGTGAGTTGTAAAGGTGGAATTATTACCGCCGCCATGCTCCGCATGGAGTACAAGCGCAAGGTCAAGCATTTTGGCTTCAAGCGGAGTAAACTTTCCGTCTTCACGAAGCAGATGAAAAATATTTTCCGCCGTGGAAAATGTTTTATCCGGTGTATGAATATAAAGATTATCGTCGCGGTGATAGTACCTGTGCGAGCAGTACGCGTAAATTGCCAGCATGGGAAAAACCGCTATAAGCTGCATACACTGTCTTAATACATTTTCAATTGAAGTGTCGTCAGGATTGTTATCGTAAGCGTAAAGGCAGAGGACGCATCTCGTAAGTATATTCATCATATCCTTGCCGGGCGCTTTTAAAATCATATCTCTTACAAAAGAGGGCGGAAGCGACCTGTAATCCGCAAGCGCTTCCTTGAATTTTTCAAGCTGCGCTTTATCGGGAAGCTCCGAAAAAAGAAGCAGATAAACAGCTTCCTCAAAGCCGAATCGGTTATCCTTTAAAAAGCCTTTTGTAAAATCTTTAATATTTACCCCGCGGTACGAAAGCTCTCCCGCGCAGGGGATACTTTTTCCGTCCGGAGTTTTTTCTTTTGATTTTATACGTGAAATTTCCGTAAGACCTGTTACAACGCCGTTTCCGTTGAGGTCGCGAAGCCCGCGGTAAACGTTGTGTTCAAGGTACATTTCGGGTTTTATACCGTTACCTGCTTTTGATTTTTCTGCAAGTTCTTTAATGTACGGGGTTATGGCGGAATAATCTCTCTTCATTCAAAATCCCTCCTCGCTCCTCTTATGCCTTTTAAAACGGCATTTTAAAACCTCTTGACATCTTTTTCATCATACCTTTGTTACCCATCATTTTTTTGACCATTTTCTGCATCTGTTCAAACTGACGAAGCAGCTGATTTACATCTTGCACCTTCATGCCGCAGCCGTTTGCTATTCTTGCCTTGCGGCTGCCGTTTATAACAGACGGATTTCGCCTTTCCGCCGGCGTCATTGAAAGAATAATCGCTTCAATTCTGCTCATACGACTGTCGTCGATTTCAACATCCTTCATATTGTTCATACCGGGCAGCATACCGACAAGCTGTGACATAGGTCCCATTTTTTTGAGCTGATTCATCTGCGCGAGAAAATCCTCCAGCGTGAACTGACTTTGCCTTAAACGCTTTTCCATTTCGGCTGCCTGTTTTTCGTCAAAAGCCTCCTGCGCTTTATCAATAAGCGTAAGAACATCACCCATACCGAGGATTCTTGTTGCCATACGGTCGGGATAAAACGGCTCAATATCGGAAAGCTTTTCACCCACACAAGCAAATTTTATAGGCTTTCCCGAAACCGCGCGCACCGAAAGCGCCGCGCCGCCTCTTGTATCGCCGTCAAGCTTTGTAATAACAACGCCCGTAATATCAAGCTGACTGTTAAAGCTTTCCGCCACGTTTACGGCGTCCTGACCTGTCATAGCGTCAACAACAAGCAGCACCTCCGAAGGCTGTGTTTTCTCTTTTATATCGGAAAGCTCTTTCATAAGCTCCTCGTCAATATGAAGCCTTCCCGCTGTATCTATAATAACAAGGTCGTTCCCGTGTTCTTTCGCGTGAGCTACGCCTTTTTCCGCAATTTCAACGGGACTTACCTTATCACCCATACTGAAAACAGGAATATTCAGCTGCGCGCCGAGAGTTTCAAGCTGTTTAATCGCGGCGGGACGGTAAACGTCACCCGCAACAAGCAGCGGTCTTTTGCCGTTTTGCTTGCGAAGCAGCGCGGCAAGCTTGGCGGAGGTTGTTGTTTTGCCTGCGCCCTGAAGCCCCGCCATCATAATAACTGTCGGCGGCTTTGAGGAAAAAACAACCTTAGCGTTTTCATTACCCATAAGTAGGGTAAGCTCCTCACGTACTATTTTAATAACCTGCTGACCGGGTGTAAGGCTTTCAAGAACCTCACTTCCTTTGCAGCGTTCGGAAACCTTTGCCACAAAATCTTTAACAACACGGAAATTTACGTCCGCCTCAAGAAGCGCAAGCTTAACCTCACGCATTGAAGCCTTGATGTCGGCTTCCGTAACTTTTCCGTGCCCTTTAAGCTTAGCGAAAACATTTCCAAGCTTTTCGCTTAATCCTTCAAATGCCATAATCCGTCACCCCGCTTAAAGCTCTGAGCCTGTCAATTTCATTAAGAAGGCTCATAAGTTCCTCGTCCCTGCTTTCTTTATTCTCAATCATGTGTTCTGCTTTTTTCCTAATAATTTTAAGCTCCCTTGCCATATCAAGAAAAAGTTTAGCGAAACCCATTTGCTCTTCCGCTTCAGAAAGTATAGTTTCTGACTTTTTAAGCGCATCACGAACGCCTTGGCGCGTTATATTCATTTCCGCGGCAATTTCACTTAATGATAAATCCTCGTTATAATATTCCTGCATCATTTCCGCTTGCTTATCGCTTAAAAGGGAGGAATAAAAGTCAAGCAGCACGCAAATATTTAAGTTTTTCATACTTTTATCATATCCTTTACAAAAATCTGTAAAGTGTTTTGCTTTACATATTATATCATTTTTTTTTATATTTGTCAAGTGTTTTTTATTTTTCGCCAATTAAAAAATAAATATCTTTTATAAATATAAACCCCAAAAGTTTTTAACTTTTGGGGCTCACTTCATTACAGATGACACTTATTTTTTAATCCTTTTCATTATATAAAAACGTGACAAATACGGCACGGTCTCATGATACGCACTTTTTTAAGTTTGGCAAGAATAAAAATTAATTTTTCAAAAACCAATAATCAAATTTCAATTCTTTTACATCAGCACTCCGCAAAGCCCGCAGCCGTCACAAAAGCTGATTCTATCACCAAAAATCGCTTCAATTGTTAAAGAAATTTCCTTTTTTATGAACTGCCTGTTATGAATAACAATGCTTGCCGGATTTTTATTTATAAGCACATTGATAAGTAAATCCTCGCTGCTGTAGTCACCGCCGAACTCAAGAGCTGCCTCCGCCTCGTATTCACCGTTAAGAAGTTTGCCGTGCCCGTCGTAATAAAGATATTCTCTGTTTTCGGTCACAATAATGTTGAGCTTCTCTGTTTTTCGTTCCTGTGTATCCACATATGCGCTTAGAAGCGACAAAAACTCTTTATATTCACGTTTCATCATAAAATCGTCAGCATGATAATCAATCAGGTTTTCGATTTCCTCGCTGTACTCTTTAAGACGAAACGTCAAAAAACCGTCAATGTTAATAAGCGAACTTTCTTTTAAAAAATCCTCCGCGCGGTTTTCTATAATTCTATTTCTACGAAGAACAAAAAGCCTTGTTAATATATCAGGTTGCGCCCTTATGGCTTTCTCAATATCTTTTTTAAACTCGGCTTTTTCCGATTTTTCAAAAAAACCGTACCCTTTTTCTATAAGCCGCTCAATTTCTGTCGGCTCAATATTTTCGACTATAAACTCCCTTACACTTTTCGAAACCGCTTCGAGATTGTCACTGCTTCTTTCAAAAACACATTTCGCAGCGTTCTCGTCACATATAATTTTCGCTTCTTTATCATTTATATTTTCTTTAAGATTTTTTTCTATTCTCTTAATATTATCCGCATGCAATACTATTTCAGTCTGCAATAAAATCACCTTTTAAATTATAATAATACTGCCAATATCGGCTAATTTATCATTAGACAGACATACAATTTCTATGCATTTTTTTTCGCAGAATTTTTTTATTTTTTCATAATCGCTGTGAAGTTTTACATTTCCTGTAAAATAGAGCTTACCATCGGCATACCCGCTTGTGCCTCCTATAAATCCGTAGTCTTTACCGTAAAGAGTTATTCCGCCCTGCCTTATTTTCAGCACGTCAATTTTACCTTCGCAGCTTTCCGCAACGCCTCTATCGGACGTTATTATTCCGCCCGGAAGCGTACATACGGAGCATTTTGTATATCCCTGCTTTACGTTTATAAGGTTAAAACCTTTTAAAAGCTTTTTTACCGTTTCGTCCGTATATTTAAAATTATGTATTGCCGTTTTCCCCGCCAACGCTATATTATATGCGACATATTCGGGATATTTACCTTGTACGGCTCTTTTACCCGAAATAAAATTTACTCCCTTCATTGCCTTTCTGTAATATTCAAGACTTACGGGATTTACAACCAAGGCCTGACCGATTTTTACAAGCTGCATATCAGGATGTCCCGCAACCGTTTCATCTATGCCCTTTATATAATCGGCAGGTATCACCGTAAATCCTAGTTTTTCAGCGTTTTCAAAAATTTTCCCATCTGCTCTTGGGTCAAGTATCATATATGACATTTATGCCACCACCTTTTTTTATATTAATCTCCATTCCACCGCTCCGCTTTGACACAAATAGTAATTAAATTCACCTCTTTCACGCGAAGCAAAGGAATGAAAAAGATTAACATGCGCATGTGCATTTTCGAATGAAAGTGAGAAAAAATCACACACGCTTTTTTAATTTGCCGAAGGCTAACGTGAAAGGAACTTTCACATTATTATTTTATCATAAATTTTATTAATATGCAAACAGTTTAAATTTTTAATACCTGTTAAAAAACTTTTTTAACCACTTGACAGTGAAAAAAGTTTGTGTTATAATATTAGAGTAAAAATAAGCCGAAGTGGCGGAATTGGCAGACGCCCAGGACTTAAAATCCTGTGGGAGGCAACTCCCGTACCGGTTCGATCCCGGTTTTCGGCACCTGCTCCTTTTTCTGTATTGAGAACAATTTGTTTTTAAAATGATTTTGCAGAAAGGGGCGTAAATCGTTGAAAAAAGAAACAAACAAAACGTCGTATTTTTTAACCCTACAAAATCGAAATCTTAAAGAAAAAGGTTACAATAAAAAATGAAAAACCGATTTTTTAAAAAAATATTTACCGTATTGCTGATTACACTGTGTTTGTTCTTTATAGGTCTATTATTAAAAGCGTATAAAGACGGCAAGTTTGATTCTGTTCAATCTTTGCAAGATTATATAGCGAGCTTTAAGCTTTTTGGTCCTGTAGTTCTTACTGTCATACAGGCATTACAGGTTGTTGTTCCGATTCTTCCGGGATTTCTGGGCTGTGCTGTTGGCGCGATACTGTTTGGAAGTTTGGGCGGTTTTTTATGTAATTATATCGGTATTTCCGCAGGTTCAATTGCCGCTTTTTTTCTTGCGAAGAAATATGGAGTAAAATTAGTCAAATTACTGTTCTCGGAAAAAAAATATGAAAAATGGTCGGGTTGGATTGAAAAGAAAAAATCGTCATACGACGCCGTTTTATTTATCGCGATACTGCTTCCCCTTTTCCCTGATGATTTTTTCTGCTATTTTTCGGGACTTACGAAAATGAGCGCGAAAAAGTTTATAATTATTATATTGATTGCAAAGCCATGGTGTATTTTATTATACAGTTTGATTTTCGGAATAAATTTTAGATAAAATGTAAATGGGGTGAATATACGTGAAAGAGGCGTTAATGTCGGAGAAAAAAATCGAAACTGAAAAATATTACGAGCCTAACGATTACTCAAAAAAGAAGTTTAAATTGCTTGGATTTTATAATTATACCGTAATACTTACATATATGGGAATGTTAACAGCATTTATCGGAATTACGGCTGCTTTTTCCGGTAATTTTTTTAAATCCGCAATATGTCTTATGGTTGCCGGTTTATGTGATATGTTCGACGGCGCAATCGCTTCCACAAAAAAACGCAGCAATAAGGAAAAGCTTTACGGAATACAAATAGATTCGCTGAGTGATTTAATAAGCTTTGGCGTTTTGCCCGCGATATTTATATACAGCTTGGGCAGCGGAGGCAGAATGAAATTGTTTGCTTCGGGTTTTTACGTGCTTTGCGCCCTTATAAGGTTAGCGTATTTTAATGTTCTGGAAGAAGAACGGCAAAATATAACCGAAAAAACAAGAAGCTCATATCTGGGGCTTCCCGTCACAGCATCAGCGCTAATTTTGCCCTTTATATATATTATAACGGGCTTTTGGCTAATGCCAGGGGATATACTGCTTTACCTATCCGTGATAATTATGGGAATTGCGTTTTTATTGCCCTTAAATATAAAAAAACCAAATCTTACAGGTAAAGTCGTTATGTTTATTATCGGCTGTACGGAATTATTTTTTCTGATTACGAGGACAATATAAATGCGAAACAAAGAAAGTATTACCATACGCTTTTTATATAATACACGCGCCGGCAGATTTATATTAAAATTTCTCATAAATCCGAAAATTTCAGAATTCGCGGGGAAATTTTTGAACTGTCGGTTTTCAAAATTTATTGTTTCGACATATGTTAAAAAGCATAAAATTAATCTCTCGGAATATAAGTGCCGCTCGTTTAATTCGTTCAATGAGTTTTTTATAAGAGAAAAAAAGAATGTTAAAATTGACCGTTCTCCGTTTAATCTTATAAGTCCGTGTGACGGTTATTTAAGTGTATACAAAATTAAAGCGAATAACAGATATAAAATCAAAAACATCAATTACAGCGTCGGCGAGCTTTTGAATAATGAAGCGCTTGCCGGAAAATACGTGAACGGCTTATGCTTCGTGTTTCGTCTTGCCCCTGACAATTATCACAGATACCTCTATATTGACGATGGAATAAAAAGCCAAAATTATACCGTTAAGGGCGTTTTACACTGTGTCAGACCTGTCGCGGCGTCAAAATATCCCATTTATATTCAAAACAGCAGAGAATATACCATACTTAACACCGTTCATTTTGGAACGGTTGTTCAGGTAGAGGTCGGCGCGCTTCTTGTTGGTAAAATACAAAATCACCACAGTAGCGGCGAGTTTTTTAAAGGTCAGGAAAAAGGATATTTTGAATTTGGCGGCTCCACAATTATTCTGCTATTTGAGCAAAACATCGTTACGCCCGATAAAAATATAATAGACAACACATTAAACAACATAGAAACCAAAGTTAAAGCCGGAGAAAAAATTGCTGTCTGTACCAGAAAGGAAAACAAAGATGAACAATAAAAAAGTTTTACTTGCCCGATTGGAAAAAAATGACAGAGAACAATTTATTCTTGATAATCAAGAGGCGTTTTATTATGGCGCTTTACAGGAATTTGGCGTCCGTGACGAGCATTTTGAAGATGACGGACAAATTATTTCACGAAAAACAATTGAAAACGCTATTGATAACGGTGAAGCGTATAGGATAATTCACGACAATAAACCTGTCGGGGGTCTTGTTGTTAAAACCGATGGCGAGCACGGCGAGCTTGAGCTGCTTTTTGTTTCTCCCGCTGCTCACAGCAAGGGTATTGGCTACGCAACTTGGTGCGAAGTCGAAAAGATGTATTCAAACATCAAAGTATGGGAAACAATGACGCCATATTTTGAAAAACGCAATATCCATTTTTATGTAAACCGCTGCGGATTTCAGATTGTGGAGTTTTTTAACAGTCATCACCGTAATCCAAACGAAAAAGACAACCGTCCCGATGGTCTTGACGAAATGTTCAGATTTTTAAAGATAATCAAATAATTTATTTTGCAGGTATTTCGTTGTACATTGCGTCAAATAATTTTATAAGAAAATTAGAGTTATCGATTTCATCCAAAAGAAGCATTGCCTGCGCGCCTTCATACGGGATTTCAAATTCAGCGTCAGGCATAAGTGCTTTAGCCGATTTTGTCGGCTTAACAAGAAACCTGTCATCATAAATTCCGCCTATAATTTTACCTTTATAATACATTATATATTCGCCCATCATAGGTCTATACGATATATCGCTTAAACAAGATAACTTATCTAAAACAAAATTCAAATACTCTTTATTTGATGCCACACTATTTATCTCCTTTCTTTCCCTTATAAAAGCATAAATTTCAATATTGAGATAAACCGAAGATCGTCAAACTCTAACATAATTATTTCTGAGTGTTTATGATATCTGATACATCTTGCAAAGAAACAAACGCCATGCTGTCGATATCAGCAACTATTGTCTTTAATTTATTGACCTGAAAACGATTCAAGATAAAATATATAATTTGTTTTTCGTCTTTCGAATACCCTCCGATAGCATTGACGATTGTGCCTCCCGCTTTAAAATTTTCCGACAGCGCTTTAGATATCTCATTAGCCTTACTCGTCACAATCATTGCGCACATTGAACGATCAAAGCCTTCAACAATATAATCTACCGTTCTCGAACCAATGAAATATGTAACAATTGAATACAGAGGCAAAATCCAGCTCTGTATGACGATTCCACAAATTATATAAAGTAATGCGTTGAATATCATTACGAAAGAGCCGATGGAAACTCCAAATTTCTTTGCAAAAATGACAGATAATACATCAACACCATCAAGCGCACCACCAAATCTAATGGTTAAACCGCTGCCGATTCCCGATATAAGTCCACCGAAAACAGCACATAAAAGTAAATCTGATCCTGCAAGAGGGGACACAAAGTTTACGTTAATTGGAAGCACATGCATAATCAAGAACGACACCAACGAATATGTACCGATTGTAAATAATGAGTATATCGTGAAAGATAATCCTTGTTTTTTCAATCCGAGCAGGAAAATGGGAACGTTCAGTATAAGCAAAAAAATTGAAAGTGTTAGTGCAGGCGGCGTAACCTGGTCGAGCAGCATTGAAAGCCCTGAAATACCGCTGTCATACAGTTTTACCGGAAACAAAAACAGTGTTACACCAATTGCATTTACAATGCCCGCAACCATTAAAAAAATGAAATTAACAAATTTCAAATACTCTTTATTTAACGCCATTTTATTTACCTCCCATCAATCAATAATCTTTATTAATCGTTAAACTGTCCAAATCATCTCAGCTAAAAAAGTTAAAAACCTCCCGCCGAATAAATTTATGCGATCCGGTTTTTTATTTCCATTTAAAACAAAGCATAGTAATGTCATCGAACTGTTCATTATCTCGGACGAAACCATCGACCGATTTCTTTACATTTTCAAGCATAGCCTGAACATCGGCGTCTGCGCAGTCGGCTAAGCAGGCAAGCAGACGGTCATTGCCGTAAAGTTCATTTTCTTTTGTTGACGCCTCCGTCACCCCATCGGTATATAGGAATAAAGCGTCTCTCTCTATCAGCTGAAGTTCATCTTCTTTATACTTTACGTTTTCCAATGCGGCAAGAACAAAGCCACTTTTTGATTTCATAAAATTCGTATTGCCGCTGCGAATGAGTACAGGCGGATTATGTCCGGCGCTCACATAGGTAAGACTTCCGCTTTTTAGATTTAAAACACCTGCCCAGATCGTAACAAACATATCTGCCTTATTCTTTTTATATAGCTGATTATTCGCTGTGAAAAGCGCATCTGAAAGATTTGGAATGTCTCTTATACAATTCTGAAGAATAATCTTCGAAGAAGCCATAAACAGTGCTGCGGGGACACCCTTGCCGGAAACATCACCTATTAAAAAGGCGATTCTGTCAGCATCGACAAAAAACACATCGTAAAAGTCGCCCCCAACTTCTTTTGCTGCCTGCATAGATGCGCTGACCGCAACCTCCGGCCGACCCGGATATTTATCATTCAAGGAAGGCAAAAGTGAATGTTGTATAACACTTGCCACCTCTAATTCGGATTTCATTCGCTCACGCTCAAGCGATAAGGCCTGTTGCTTTTCGATAAAATGAATAATTCCCATCATTGACGCAATGCCGACCGCATTAACCGAAATAAACGGCAGCGCAATCTGTCGAACAATATCGAAAGCAACCGGATAGGGTTTAACAATAATAAGCACAATACACAAATGTAGCGCTTCCATTCCCACACCGATTAGAAGTGTCTGGTAATATTTTTTCAAAAAGTTTGGAAAAAAAGTAGAAATGATACCGCAAAACAACCCGATTACGCTGGTTGCCACAATACATGCAACCGCTGTAATACCGCCCATCGTGAAACGATGCGCTCCCGCAACTAACCCTGAAACAACCCCGCTTACGGGACCGCCAATGAAACCCGCAAGCATCGGTCCTATATCTCGTACAGATATCACGGCGCCATTCAGTTCAATGCCAGATATATTTCCGTAAATACCAAACAAACCTCCAAACAAACCTGTAACAAAGATAAATTTCCAATTTTTTTGCTTTCCAATATATTTATTAAGAATTTGTGTGCTTCCGGCATATGCGGCCACAAGCAGAATCACTGCCAATGTGCCTATCAATCTGGAAAAAAATGTATATGTGTTTTCCATAAAACTTCCCCTTCTGTTAAAGCAATATTTCAATTCAGATTATTATATATAATTATTACCTGTATTCTTATCCTTTTTTTGAGATAAAAGAACAACCGTCTCAATATGCGCCGTCTGAGGAAACATATCAACCGGCTGAACATCTCCCGCCGCAAAGCCCTTTTCCGAAAGATATGCCATATCGCGCGCAAGAGTTGCGGGATTACAGGAAACATAAACAATTTTTTTGGGGCATATTTCCGCTAAAAGCTCAAGTGTTTCCACAGAGCAGCCCTTCCTCGGAGGGTCAAGAATAACCACATCGGGTACAGCCGTTTTTTTTAGCTTACGAACAATCTCAGCGACATCACCCGCAAAAAAGGTTACATTTCTAATGCCGTTTATCTCGGCATTTTCCTCAGCGTTTTTAACGGCGCTTTCAACCATTTCAATACCGTAAACGTGCTTAGCATAATCCGCCGCGCAAAGAGAAATCGTTCCGGCGCCGCAATAAAGGTCATAAACAATATCATCTTTCGTTACCGATGCCATATTTATAGCCGTCCTATACAATTTTTCAGCCTGAGGACGGTTTACCTGATAAAAGCTCTGCGGCGATATTTTAAATGTTTTTCCAAGCAAAACATCTTTAATATATCCGCTTCCGTAAAGGGTAACGGTTTTGTCGCCCAAAATAACATTTGATTTTTTTGTGTTTATGTTAAGACATAACGTTGTCACGCCTTGTTTTATCATTTCGTCTTTTAAAGATTCTTCATCGGGAACAGTTTTACTGTTTATGACGGGCATTGCCACAAGTTCAGGCTTTCCGTTATATTCACCAAAACGGACAAAAAGATGTTTAACAAGCCCTTTATTTGTTTTTTCATCATAAGTCGAAACTCCGTTTTTACTCATCCAGCTTAAAAAACCTGTTACGGCGGACCGCAAATTCTCATTTTGAAGCATACACCGGTCACTTTGCACAATTCTGTGACTATGGGGCGCGTAAAACCCCGAAACGACTACGCCGTTTTTATCTGTTCCTATCGGAAGCTGAATTTTGTTACGATAAAAAAAACGGTTTTCACATGAGATAACGGGAAGCACATTAATTTCTTCGTCACGGAAAATTTTTTTCATACAATCCTTTACACGGTTACGTTTAAATTCAAGCTGACTTTCGTATTTCAAATGCATAAGACTGCAACCGCCGCATTTTCCGTAAACAGGACACGGAACAATCTCCGCGCGGTCGTCTGACGGCTTTGTTACGCTTATTAGCTTGCCAAACATATGGCTTTTTGTTTTTTTCACTATTTTTTCACTATTTTAACAAGCGCCGTATCGCCTTTTGCGGCGTACGGCACAAAAACCGGTATGCCGCCAAGCCTTCCGACGCCTTCGCCGTCATAACCCATACCGTCTATATAAATAATTGTTTCATCATTTTTATTTATCATTTTTGTTCCCTGCCGCGCGAATAGAAACCTCACCGGATTTAACCTCCGATATTTTGCCGTCGTCGGTTTTTATAAGCAAGCCTCCCGTAGAAGTAACATCAAGGGCATATGCCGAAATCGCGTTATCTCCGCGTAATACGGTTATTTCATTATTTAACGTAATACAGTCTTTCCTGTACTCGTCAATCGAAAACCCGTCTTTTTTATACAATTTGTAAAAATTATTAAGGACAGCGGCGGCAAGCTTGCAGCGGTCAACTGTATGCCCGGTTTCCAGTAAAACCGAGGTTGCCGTGTCACGGATATCTTTTTCAAAAGAGCGTTTTTTATGATTCGCGTTTATCCCTATCCCGATAATACAGTAAAAATCGTTGTTTATTTCACCCGTAACCTCGCAAAGTATGCCGCAAAGCTTTTTACCGCCTACTTGCAGATCATTAGGCCATTTTATATCGCAGGATATATTACAAACCTCTTCAACCGCTTTTTTTACGGCAACAGCAGCGTAAAGACTCATTATAGGCACTTTTTCATACGGCATATCCGGAGTTAAAAGAACCGACATATATATGCCGTCCGAATCTGGCGACTGCCATACTCTGCCCCTTCTTCCTCTGCCGTCTGTCTGACACGAAGCAAATACAGCTGTGCCTTCCGCGGCACGAAGATTACAAAGGCTTCTTAAATAAAGATTTGTTGAATCAACCATATTAAGAACAATGATTTTTTTCCAGAAATCATTGTTCTCCGTATAATGCTCTATTGCCGCCTGACAAAGCACATCGGGGATTTCTCTTAAAGAATACCCTTTTCCCGAAGCGGCTTCAATTTTAAAGCCTTCGTCACGGAGTGAGGAAATGTATTTCCATACAGCGCTTCTTGTAACACCGGAGTGTTCGCAAAGCTCCTCGCCCGAAACATATCCGCCCATATTTTCAAGCAGACGTCTAATTATGTAATCTTTCATATCAGTTCATAACCTTTCAACACGGAATAAGGCACCCTTTTGCCTTGCCGTCCTCTATTTCAACAATGCCGACACTGCGCTGCATAGAATTATACCCTCCGGGATTAAGCAGCAAAATACCGTTTTCGCTGACGCATAGAGGAATATGAGAATGACCGAAAAGTGCAACCTGCGAATTAAGCTCCGCCGCTCGGAAATATATGCGTTCATATCCGAATTTTACGCCGTATTTATGCCCGTGAGTAAGAAACAGCTTAACACCGCCCGTAACATATTCCCGTTCAACCGGCGCGTTACGGCTGTGAAAATCATTATTGCCGCATACGGCAATAAGCGGAACGTCAGGATAAAGCTTTTTTATTTTTTCGGCGTCCGACACGTTGTCACCGAGATGAATTATCATATCATAGCTGTTTAAATTATCAAGAAATGAAATAACATAATCAAGGTGTTTATGCGTATCCGAAACAACAACAATTCTATACATACCGCGCCTCTTTAAATAATAGTCAATTCTAATTTTACAATATTTTTTGAATTTAGTCAAGTGTTTTTGATTTTTTTATTGTTTTTAAACCTGCTTATTTCAATATTTTTCGCGTAAACTCATTTATAGCAAAGACGCGTAAATTTAAAGTACAACAGAAAAATCCTGAAATCAGCTAAAAAAGCCGAATTTCAGGATTTTTTATATTCTTTTCTCAAAAAATTATTTTGCCTCAACCACGGAACATTGATAAACTTAATCTAACAATGGCAAAATATAATTTTTAGTAACGTGTAAATTTTATTTAAACTATATTTGATTATATGTGAGTACCGTCTATCCTTTTATAATTTCTTTCGCCATACTAACAAGCTCATCTTTTGTAAGTTTGCCGTCAAGCTGCAAAAGATTATAATGTATGCCGTCAAGATTAAAGCATGCCGATTGTACTTTTATTATTTCAACTTTTGGAGAACCGTATGAAAATACAAGGTCGCCGTTTTTTTCAGCGGCTTTATCCTCGTCTGTCAGCTTATAATGCGGAGGAACAACCTTATTCATATAGCTGCTGTAATAAATATCCGTACCGTTTACGGTTTCCGCGATTTCCCCCGATTCCTCTACGGAAGAAACAAATTTTTCAGCGCTTATATATACGGTGTCTTTGCCTTTTTCATATGTGAACGAAACAGATTTAAATTTTTCAATATTATTTCCGCCTTCATCTTCAAGCGCGTTGTCAACTTTACTGCCGTTTTTAAAAGTATACCCGTTTTCAAATTTTTCCTTTAAAATAGGCGCGTAGCCTATATCTTCTATACATTGTTCTTTTGTAGGTATGCTTTTATAATCGGGCAAAGATGATGATGAACTGGTCCACCTCGCCACAATACCGCTTGACGCAAAAGCGCCTATTCCAAGTAAAAGAACCGCTGCAACGGCAACTATACCGTGTTTTTTATTAAATTTCATTTTTTTAACTTCCTTTCTTCTTATTTTTTCTAAAATTCTTTTTTGAGCTTCATCAGACAATTCAATTTCTCTAAAAAGCTTTTCGATTTTGTTCATTCAAATTCACCTCTCAAATATTTTTTAAGCATACTTCTCGCATATTGCAGACGCTTTCGCACTGCCGATTCGGATATATGTAAAATTTTCGCGGTTTCCGCGGTCTTATATCCTTCTATGTAATGAATATATACCACAGATTTATATTTTAACGGAAGATTTAAAACCGCCGTCATAATATCTGTATCCTCCTCTGTTTCGCAATATTCATAAGCGTCACAAAAACTAATGTTGTTTTTTCTTGAAGAGCTTCTGAGCATATCTTTACATATGTTTGCGGCAACCCGAAGAAGCCACGCTTTTTTATGTTCTTCATTGTTAAACTCGGGGGCTTTTTCAAGATATTTTATAAATACTTCCGAAACAGCATCTTCCGCATCGGCTTTGTTTCCGAAAAAAGTAAAACACAGCCTGAACAGCATATTTGAGTATGTAAAAAACAATTGTTCTTCAACAGTCGGCCGTACCTGTGAATTTTCCAAACGCTATCTCCTCCTTTCACCTATAAAACGTTTTGAAAGAAGCTTTTGTGATATTGTAAAAACAAAAAAGCTGCAAACAATAAATTAATTATTGCTTACAGCCTTTTTAACTCTGCAAATAAGTCGGATCATTCCGCGCCCTCGGCATTCTCCCAGTTGTGATATACATTTTGAACATCATCGTTATCTTCAAGGTTCTCTAAAAGCTTTGTCATCATTGTTATATCATGCGGGTCCGAAAGCTCAATATAGTTTTGCGGAATCATTGTAACCTCCGCGCTTGACGGAGTATAGCCCTTGCTTTCGAGAGCGCCGGCGACTTTTCCGAAATCATCGGGAGCGGTTGTAATTTCAAAGCAGCCGTCCTCCGGACTGAAATCCTCGGCGCCCGCGTCGAGAGCGTCCATCATAAGCGTTTCCTCGTCTATATCTTCGTCCTCTATAATAATAAGTCCTTTTCTGTCAAACATCCATGAAACGCAGCCGATTGCGCCGAGGTTACCGCCGAACTTGTCAAAAAAGTGCTTTATATCGCCCGAAGTACGGTTTTTATTGTTTGAAAGTGTTTCGACAATAACGGCAACGCCTTTCGGACCATAGCCTTCATAGACCATTTCCATATAATCGTCCCCGCCGGCTTCGCCCGCCGCTTTTTTTATACAGCGCTCAATATTATCATTTGGCATATTATTGGATTTAGCTTTATAAATTATATCCTTAAGCTTAAAATTTGAAGCCGGGTCAGGCCCACCCTGCTTTACGCAAACAGCTATTTCTCTGCCGAGCTTTGTAAAAATTTTAGCTCTCTCGCCGTCGGTTTTTTCTTTCTTATGTTTTATATTTGCCCATTTGCTATGCCCTGACATTAAAATTCCTCCCTGAAAACAGCCGCTGTGCGGCGGTAAAAAAATATTATTATATAAATATTATACCAAAACTGCAAATAATTGTCAAGTAGCCGCATTGTTTAATTGTATTTTTATATTTATTTAATCTCAAACAGTCCGTGATTATTACAGTAAAAACAGATTTTTCTACCGTATTGTCTCGGCAAACGAACTTGAGCGTTTTGTTCGGGGTAGAGCCGTACGAGCAAAACAGAGTCATCCTTTATTCCCGCAACAAAGCTGATGTAGCTGCTTTTTGTCATTTCGTGATTGAAACTTAAAAACAAATCATCTTCAACAGGCTCAATGCTTGGTTTGTGGTTTTCATCCACAGCCTTTGATACAAGCGGATTTAATTTTTTACCGCAACAACAGAGTTCACCATTTCCTGACTGAAATAATATATTACTACATTTGCTGCATACATAAAACTTGATTTTTTTCATATTACCTGTTTCCTCCTCGTTCTGCGTTAATTTGCCCGATAAAATTGTATCTGTATTTACACCTAAAATTTCAGCCAAAGCAGGTAAAATAGCAACATCGGGAAATCCATGACCTGTTTCCCATTTTGAAACGGTTTTTGCGCAAACACCGATTTTTTCCGCAACCTGTTTTTGCGTCATGCCCTTTACTTTGCGAAGTTCTAAAAGAAGCTTTCCGTTTTTGTTTAAATCCATTTTTATCACCTCTCACAGATATTATACCAAAAACAAAAGCTTTTTTCAATCCACCAAACGTTCAGTTTTATCAGATATTTAAATATTTAAAGAGCGCATAATAAGCCTGTGCTTCGTACAAACATTTTGATATTAGCAAATTATTTTGTCACACGGTTTAGCTACAATTGCGCCAAAGGCGCAAAATCGCAAAAAGGTGGTAGCAAGCCAACGGCGTTATGAGCGCGTGGTGGGGCGAATAGCCGACGCGAATGTGCCTTTTTGCGAAAGAGAAGGAACGACGGAGCGTGTGACTGACTTTTTATGCAACAAAAAATCGGAACGGAGCTAAGTCCGTTCCGACGTGGTGGGCACAATAGGGCTCGAACCTATGACCCTCTGCTTGTAAGGCAGATGCTCTCCCAGCTGAGCTATGCGCCCATATTTAAAATATGGTGACCCCTATATTTAAAATATGGTGACCCCTACGAGATTCGAACTCGTGTTGCCGCCGTGAGAGGGCGGAGTCTTGGACCACTTGACCAAGGGGCCGAAAAAATGGTAGCGGCGAGTGGATTCGAACCACCGACCTAACGGGTATGAACCGTTTGCTCTAGCCAACTGAGCTACACCGCCAAATAAAAATCCGGCGACGACTTACTTTCCCGGGCAGTCTCCCACCAAGTATCATCAGCACTGCAGAGCTTAACTTCCGTGTTCGGTATGGGAACGGGTGGATCC
>CACZWD010000047.1 GCA_902784805.1 uncultured Ruminococcus sp.
TACGCTCTGTTCGAGGTAAGGACGTTTATCGTCCATAACAACGCCCGG
Source organism: uncultured Ruminococcus sp. (assembly GCA_902784805.1). Classification (GTDB taxonomy): domain Bacteria; phylum Bacillota; class Clostridia; order RUG12999; family RUG12999; genus RUG12999. The sequence goes on from CACZWD010000047.1 coordinate 49, forward strand.
TGTTCCCCAGCCGGCATAGCTTACGCCCGAAAGAAGCGTGCCGCCGCCTATCTTCATCTTTTTGATTATATTCTGAAGATAAGTTACGCCGCCTTTTCTTACGCTTTCGTCAAGTGAGGATACATCATATCTCGGGTCAAGTCCGAGACTGTACGTAAGCTCAATACCGACCTCGTCGGCAAGCGCGCGAAGGCTTCTGATTTTTTCATCTGTCATTTCAAGAAGCGGCTGCGCCTGAAATTCAAGCACATCAAAGCCTATTTTCGCCGCCTTTTTAATATATTTCGCGTGGTCCGCGTCCCAGTTTTTTTCCCAGAAATTCATAAAAATACCAAATTTGTTCATTTTACAACCTTCCTTTCAAAAATCAAGTAAAATTAAATAATTTTACATTCTATGCCGAGATATTTATTAAACGCTTCATCAAGCGCTCCGGCAGCTTCACCGAAGGAGAAGCACAGATGATGCTTATACCCCTGCGTCGCGACATGATTTATAACTTCATTTACGGTTTTTCCGTAAAGCACCTTACCCGAACCAAAAAATTCACTTTCTATTTCATCATCTGTAAACTCACCCTCACTTACAAATGCCGTGAGTTTGCCGTTTTCCGATTTTAAGCTTCCGTATGTAACTTTGCCGCTTTTAAGCTCGCTCTTGTTTACGCCGACTCCCGTACCTTCACCGAAGGATTTTTTAAACATTTTATGCTCAATAATTTCACCCTTGTCTTTAAGCATTGAGATAGGATTCGGTCCGCAGTGGAAAACAATATATTTATCCTCCGCTTCGCCATAGTTGTTGTTAAAATCAAGAATTGTCGGCGCGCCGCCCGAAGCAAGGCTTACAGCGCGCATCATAACCGCGTTATTAACGTCAAGCTCACATGCTGCGGCAATACCCCTCTCATTAAGGTCGCAAAGCACCATACAGGGAGCTATGCCGAATTTTATTTCAAGCTCACTCCAGCATCTTATCGCAACAGCGTCAAGCCTGTATTCCTTTATTATATCGTCAAGCACAACGCCGAGACGGGCAATATTATCCATTTTTGATTCAGGAAAACCGGCAAAGGTTGTCTGCGTAAGATAAGCGGCTCTTTTTTCCACCATACGGCTTTCATCAACCTTTTCCATACGCATAAACACATCACTTAAATCTATGGTTTCAACGTTTATACCAACGTTCATCATAGCGATTTCATCAAACCTTACCGTTTTAAAGGCGGTTGTTCTCGCGCCTATCGCGCCGACATTAAAGCTTTTCATTCCCTTTACGACTCTGCATATTGAAGCAAAGCGGTCAAGGTCTGCCTTAAAGCTTGTGCTGTCAGGCTTAACGACAAATTTTTTCGTAAGCGTATAAGGCAGCTTCATTTGTCTTAAAACGTTGCAAAGCGCAAATTTTCCGCACATAGCGTCCCTGCGGTGCGCAAAATCCATTTTACCTATTTCATCGGGATACGCCTGAACAAGAATAGGTACGCCCGCGTTTTTAAGAGCTACGCCCGCGCCGTTTTCGTCGCCGAAATTCGGCATACAGACAATAACGCCGTCATACTCGCCCTTGTTTTTTTCAAGAAAACCGGCGTACATTTCCCCTTCGGCAATTGTTTCTACGGCGCCGTAACGTGTAAGGCTCTCTTCCATACAAATATAACCGAAGCCCTTTTCCGTCAAAACTTTTTTCATTTCCTCTCTTGCGTCCGCAATAAGCTCACCCGGAAAAAAACCGCGGTTCGCGAAAAACAACGCAAATGTTAATTTGTTATCCATTTATTTTTCAACTCCTTTTAAAATTAATTTTAAAGTTATATTCGCCTGTTTTATCAGGCATAAACGAAAGATATGTTACTTCGTTTTTGTTTGTTATGTTAAATCCTTCCGCGCTTATAAGCTCATATCCCTGCGGAACATATAAAGCGATTTTATATAAATCATCTTTTACAAGGCTGCATTTAAGGCTTATACTATCGTTTTGCATACGCATATCCTTTATTTCCGCCGCGCCCTGAGTTATATGCCTGTTTGTGCTTAATATCTGTACACCGCCGCTGTCTTTTCTTACAGCCAGCACTCTTGTTTCACAAGGTTCAAGCACAAGCTTTATGCCACTGTCTGTACAACCCAGATATTCATCGTGCCAGAAATCGTAAATATGATACTTTCCGCCTTCAAGGTCCGCTGTCTTTTTAAGGTCAAGATAATATTCCGTTTCCCTCTCTTGAGTGTTAAATACGCTGATTACATTATAGCTCTCAAAACTCAAACCTATATCAAGGTTTGTTACAAGCACCTCTCCTATTTCTGTATTAGCGTTTATTTCTTTGGGATAAATATCAAGCGAAGGAATAACTCTCTTTAAAATGTTCATTCTTTCGGGAGGCAATTTCGGCAGGTCATCTCCAAAAGTTACCGGCATACCGAGCATTGAAACAAAAACCGCGCGCGACACCGCCTGATTATAAGTGTTAAACTCATCTCTTATAACCACGTTATCGGGGTCGTTATAAAGCACTATATTATTAAGCGGATAAAACTCGGTTACTCTTTTGACGCAATTGTTTAAAAATTCGTCCCACTTAAATATATCAAGCCCTATTCTCGCGGCTTCAACCATATCAGCCGCCCAAAGGACCTCGCTGCGGTTTTCTCCCGAACATGAAAGAATATACCTGTCTTTTCCAAGAATTTCACGGGTTTTCGCTATCATATTTCTGTATGCCCTGTACGTTGTAAGACTGCTGTCATAAAGCCTTTCGTGATACTGCTCCGTGCGCTCCATACATATTGGCAATGTATCAAATTTTACCGCTTCATAGCCCCACTCGTCAACCTGCGCAAGCGCTTTCGGTAAAAAATCGTTCAAAAACGTCGGGTGCGTAATATCGTAAAAATATGTTCCCACCCAGCTTTGCTCCACCGCAAGCAGAACCTCCGGATGAGCTTTTATATAATCCGTCTCAAAGGTTTCGTTTGTAAAACCAATCCAAAGCGACGGAATAAAGCCGCACTCGCGTATTTTATCCGATACCGCTTTAAGCCCGTTCGGATACCTGACTTTATCAACGTGGAAAGTATCCACACCGTCATCACGGACGCTGTCATCATCAAGCCCTTTGTGATACCATTCCCAATCCACCCAGACTGTGTTCGCGCCGAAATCCTTTAAACGCTCCATCTGGCAAACCGTGTTTTCTGTTACGGTTTTTTCTCCGGCGTCAAACTTCACCGCATACCATGTCATCCAGCCGACAGGCGGCAACTTGCCAAAGGTGGCGTTTTTGTTTATTCTGTGATACGGTATGCTGAACTGCGAGGAAAGAATGTCTTTTTTAACGCTGAATTTAAAATCCGCGCCGCCCGAAAGCGTGTATGCGTTTCTATTTTTATCAAAGCCTATAAATGCTGAAGCGCTTTCAATTTTAACCGCCGAATCGATGTTTTTATCAAACAGCATATTATCTCTTTTTTTTGCCGAATTGCCGAGTACGCAGTTAATAACCTCTTTATCTCTTAATTCGTGCATGGCAACGGTATCGGAAAAATCAGGGGAGACAAATTCCGCCGTAATTTTCGTCTCAGGCTCACTCTTTACCCTTATTCCGGACGTTTCGGCGTTAAAGGTCAATGTCAGCGTTTTTTCCACATTTTTAAATGTAACCGTTTTACGTATGCCTTCGTTATAAAGCTTATGAGAAACCTCACACTCCGTAAAGTCAAAGCCCGGCTTTATTTCACCTTTTAAATAATCCTTGCCGCAGCCTATGCTAAGCTTAAAAGTTTTGGTATTGTAATTAAGAAAATAATCCTCATAGCTTAAATAAGCGTTTTTTACGTTCATGGTCTTTGCTCCTTTACTGTACAGCGAAACTTCGCTTGCTGTAAATATTTACAGCAAGCAGAGTAAACACAAATTGCTTTTTATGTTACACATTTATAAACAGCTCAAAGACATCTCTCAGTTTACCTCGGCAAAGCTTGTAAAGTTACCTTCAAGATAAACCGTTGACTGTGTAAGCGTCAGGCTGTATATGCCGTTTTTACTCGTAAGAGTTCTGGCGTTGCCATACTCATCATATCTTGTCACGCTGTTGACCCCGAGTCTTATGGAAACGCTTTCGCCTTCTTCTTTTGTTGACCAAAGAATTAGTAAATCAGGGCTGTTTTCTTTTGTATATTTATAAGCCGTAGCTGTGCCGCTCGCGAACATAAAGTCCTCCGCGTAGGTTCTGCCTGTCATAAGCGCGTTCATATTCGCCACTGCGAGGTAAGCGCTTGTCGCGGCTAAAGGTACATTATTCCCCGTATCCTTATTATATTTAAGTATTCCGCAGTTTTTGTCACGGTCAATCCTCGCGGTTGTCTGCCTTGCGAACAAGTAGGATAAGAATTTTTCCGTAATGTTATTCTTTTTTGCCATTACACGCTGTTCACGCTGCGGCTCTTGCAATTGCTGCGCAGCTTTAATATCATCTAAATAGAATTTTGATATGAAATGCGGCGACCATGCAATTTCACTTATCCAAAGCTTCGTATCATCAAGTCCGTTTTGAGTATAGACATTTTTAAGAATCGCCATATGGTCATAAAGCGTATCCGCGTTTTGAAGCGCCTGCTCATTTACAGTTTTAAGCGCCATCGGGTTGTCGTTCCAGTGATACGGATGGATTGAAGCGTTTTTAAAATAATCGGCAAGGGGTCTGTTTGCGCTGCCATTTGCTATCAGCTCTTTTACCCTTCCTATAGCTAATGCATTTGTGTTTATAAATCGTGCCGACATAGCGACAATTTCAGCGTCAGAATCCTTTTCATAAATTGCGTCCGCTGCCTTAACAAGAAGGTCACCGTATTTGTTCCAGCTTTCACCGTTCATATTAAACGTCGTTCCGGCTCCCGAATCAAATTCATTCCAGATTTCGTAATACCTGCTTTCTCCTGATTCTTTCGGCACATTCTTTGCGAAAGTTGTTAAGGAAAGTATATCCTTTATTTGCCGCCATAGCTTCAAGCACTCTCCACTCATGATCGGGGTTATTGCTGCTGTATGTTTTATTATTACTGTCCGCTATTTCCACGGCTTCGGCATTTTCGTCCTTACCGCTTATTTTCATAACCGTCTTCATGGGTCTTACCCATCTGAGCATACCTATACCGGCATTTTTCGCAAGATTTTCAGCGCCTTCAATAGAATATATACCATTCTGGAAGCTTATACCATAATCCGGATTTACCTCTTCATTACGGCGAACATATGACAGCTCCGTTAAGTTCTCACTTTTTACTTTAAATTGTTCTGCTGTTACTTCGGTTTTAAGATAATAAAGACCATACTTATCCGGATTAAAGCTTACGGTATTCGTCACAGTGCCGAGCGGGGTTATATCAATACTTTTTTCACTGATTTCCATAACGGTATTTCCGTTTTCATTAACAAGACTGTATTTAAGCCTTGCCGTATAGCTGCCCTGTGCTTTGCTGTAATCGTAAAAGCTTTTATCGCTGATTTTCACCGTAAATGTTGCCGTATCTAATTACGTCAAAGTTTGAATAGCGCATATTTTCGCCCCAGGTGGCAATTCTGAAATCGGTATCTTCGCCCGTAAACCAGGCGTTTTTAAGATAAAATGTTTTCTCCTTGAACTTATTTGTATTGTTAAGCTCTACATATTCCGCTTCCTTAAAGCTTTCGTCCGCAGTATTATATTCAAGCGTAAAACAACCGTAGCCCTCATCAAAATACTTGACGGTTACAGCGTAAACCGCGCCGTCGCGTCTTTTAATGTAATTTTGGTTATTTACCGTAAAATTAATATAATACTTTTCCTCCGGTCCGCCCGCCGTGCTGTCAAACCTTATTTTTTTTGCCGCATCCGCATTATCCGCCATAAGCGGTGCTTTCAAACACGTTGACATTGTATTTTTATTTGCCATAGCTAACGATGTTCCGTTACCGATAATTGTAAAGTTTTCATCACTTACATCGGAGCCTCTGAGTCTTATGGTTACAGGCTCGGCAACAGCTTCCCTTGTAACTAAAGTATGCCTATCCCCTAAAAAACCTCGTATGTTGTCAACCGCTATAAGCATGATCTTGTTACCGCCGTTACATAAAACATCAATAGTATCTCCGCAAGTATATCCCTGCTCCGTAACATCAACGCGTTTTGTATAAATTCCTTTTAACTGTTTAACCGCTTCTTCGTTATTTTCACTTACATTATATATTGCCGCGACAACCGTAAAATCATGTGAAGCGTCGTAATCAAAGCTTACGGTTAAGTTTTCCTCACCCGAAATATTGTCAAAGCTTATTTCCTCACCCGAAGCGTTTTTCGCGTAGGCATTATACACCCTTACATCGCTTGAAACTGCTGTTCTTTCAAGCTTTTGAAGCCATATGTTATCAATATAGGCTTTTTCGTCGTAATCGTTTCTCATACCTATGGCAATGCGCTCTATTTTATAGTTTGCCGCCGATTTCCATACCTTAACCTTTAAATTGTCGCCCTTTTGTGTACGCAGCGGCTCACCGTCAATATAATAAGCGAATGTTTCCGCCGCTCTGTCATATATGGTTTCAACCCTGTGCCAGCCCTCAGAGAGAACAAGCTTTTCATCACCCGAGTAAACCGCGGCGCTTTCATAATTTCCAAGTCCTGTGTAGTAATAAACCTGTCTATTTATAATTTTGGGACCGTAATAGGCGTTTATAGTTTTATCCGACTTCAGACCCAATACCTCTACGCTTTGCCTTTTGCTGTCCTCCGGCTGTACGGTATCGGGTAAATACACATCATAGCTAAGTGAATACAAATCATTATCAACATCAACCGGCTGATTCACATTCTTAGTAAAAGCTGTTACCTTTCCCGAAGATGAAATATATGCCGAGCTGCCGTGCATGCTGTCCGTGTCTTCTGTCAAAATACTTCCGCTGCCGCTCATCTTACTCCAAGCACTTGTACCGTTATTTCCTTCAAAGGTCACAAACGTTTCGTTAGAGTCTTCCTCAACTCTGCGAACGCATATATCGCTGACATAAATTCTTTCATTTTCACTCTCCGATACATTTCTAGAATTTATAGTCAGCTTATTAATAGCTTTAATAAAAGTTTTTTCATAACCGGTTACGGCAACTATTTCGCCGTCTTTCATAATAGGTACGCCATCAACATAATATTTACTTATTTTGGTACTTCTATCAAGTATTGTTTTAAAGGTATGCCATTTGCCTTCTGATATACTCAGTTTTTCATTACCGTTATAAGCGGTCGAAATGATGTACGAGCCTGTTCCGTTATAATAAGATATAGCGCCGTTATCTATTCTTATACCATACAAAACGGGAATATTCCCATTATTAGTGCGTCCTTCAAGAATAAAAGTCTGCTTGCCTGCGCCTGTGTTTATATGCGGAATATATATTTTATAACTGAGCTCATATGTATTCTCATCCACGGGAATAGGCTCGCTAAGCGGCTTATCATATAACGAAAGATTACCGACAGAATTAACACTTATACACTTTTTTCCGTAAGCTTCGGAAACGATAAATTCGCTGCCAAAAGCGCTCTTTTCGGTCCAGCCGTCCGTGCTGATATACTCATACGCGGAAACAACTGTCCCAAAACAGCTCACTGTAATAGATAATATTAACATCAATACAAAAAATTTTTTTACTTTTGACAATTATGTCCCCTCCCATAATTCACTATATACGTTTTTGTAAGATTAAACTATCTTATCAAAAACCAACAATTTTTAATTTACCTCGGCAAAGCTTGTAAAGTTACCTTCAAGATAAACCGTTGACTGTGTAAGCGTCAGGCTGTATATGCCGTTATTACTCGTAAGCGTTTCGGCGTTGCCGTATTCGTCATACTTTGTAACGCTTGAAGCTCCGAGATTTATAGAAACATTTTCGCCTTCTTCTTTTGTTGACCAAAGAATTGCCAGATCAAGGCTATTTTCTTTTATATGCTTGTGAGCCGCGGCTGTACCGCTCGCGAACATAAAGTCATCTGCATATGTTCTGCCCGCCATAAACATATTCATATTTGCTATTGCAAGATAAGCGCTTGTTGCCGCGTAAGGCACGTTATTTCCGGTATCCTTGTAATACTTTATTATACCGCAGTTCTTATCGCGGTCAACTCTCACGGTTGTCTGCCTTGCGAACAGGTAGGATAAGAATTTTTCCGTAATGTTATTCTTTTTTGCCATTACATAGCTCTGTACAAGGTAGCTTCCCTGCTGCTTTTCGGTAATCGGCTTGTATTCCTCAATCGGCTTCAAAGCATTATTTTCGTCATCATCCAGATAGAATTTCGATATGAAATGCGGCGACCAGGAAAGCTCGGTTATCCAAAGCTTTGTACCGCCAAGTCCGTTATCGTTATAAACCTTTTTAAGAACCTCCATATGGTCGTAAATAGTGAGTACATCATCTTCTTTTATTTTCCGTTTATCTTCAAGTTTTTGTATAAGCCTACCCTCCGTTGGTTTAATATCCATCGGGTTATCATTCCAATGATACGGATGAATTGAAGCGTTCTTAAAATAATCCTTAAGAGGTCTGTTTCCGCCCGCTATAAGCGATTTTACTCTGTCTATCGCCAGCTGATTTGTGTTTATAAATCGTGCCGACATAGCGACAATTTCAGCGTCAGAATCCTTTTCATAAATTGCGTCCGCTGCCTTAACAAGAAGGTCACCGTATTTTTCCTTGCTTTCGCCGTTCATATTAAACGTCGTTCCGGCTCCCGAATCAAATTCATTCCAGATTTCGTAATACCTGCTTTCTCCTGATTCTTTCGGCACATTCTTTGCGAAAACATTCTTTGCGAAAAATCTGCAATAATCTGCAAAAAGATTTTTGCCGATTTCCCCGTAGGGTATTTGTTTTTTATATCCGTTTACAAGAGCGTCCGAATATATCATTCCGCCCGCCGAAAGGTTGTTTAAGAAGGTATAACCCTTATTTGCCGCCATAGCTTCAAGCGTTCTCCACTCATGAGAGGCGTTACCGCTGCTGTACTTTATACCGTTTCCGTCCGCCACCTCGACAACAGTCGCGTTCCCGTCCTTGCCGCTGACCTTTTCAACGGTTTTCATAGCTCTTACCCATCTGAGCATACCTATACCGGCATTTTTCGCGAGCTCCTCGGCACCCGCCGTCGTATAAATGTTATTCTGGAAGCTTATGCCGTAATCGGGATTTACCGTTGTTTTATCGCTGTGAACATAAGAAAGCTCCGTTAAGTTCTCACTTTTTACTTTAAATTGTTCTGCTGTTACTTCGGTTTTAAGATAATAAAGACCATATCTGATGGGCTTAAAGCTAACCGTATCGGTCACAGTGCTGAGCGGGGTTATAGGAATATCGTTTTTGGCGATTTCCGTAACATGATTTCCGTTCTCATCAAGAAAAACAGCGGTATTTCCGTTTTCATCAACAAGACTGTATTTAAGCCTTGCCGTATAGCTGCCCTGTGCTTTGCTGTAATCGTAAAAGCTTTTATCGCTGATTTTCACCGTAAATGTTGCCGTATCCCTGTCGCAGTAAGGCTCTATACTCATGGTTACTCTCGCTATAATTACATCAAAGTTTGAATAGCGCATATTCTCGCCCCAGGTGGCAATTCTGAAATCGGTATCTTCACCTGTAAACCAGGCGTTTTTAAGATAAAAAGTTTTTTCTTTGAACTCATTTGTATTGTTAAGCTCAACATATTCCGCTTCTCTAAAACTTTCATCCGCTGCGTTATATTCAAGCGTAAAACAGCCGTAGCCTTCATCAAAATACCTGACGGTTACCGCATAAACCGCGCCGTCGCGCCTTTTCAGGTAATTTTGATTATTTACCGTAAAATTAATATAATACTTTTCCTCAGGTCCGCCCGCCGTGCTGTCAAACCTTATTTTTTTTGCCGCATCCGTATTATCCGCCATAAGCGGTGCTTTTAAAAGCGTTGATGTTGTATTATTGTTTACCGTAACCGATGAAGTCTCATCACCGGTAATTGTAAAGTTTTCATTGCTTATATCAGCGCCGTGAAGCTCTGCTCCTATGACTCCCTGAACTTCTTCCCTTGTAATCAAAGGATATTTATATCTGAAAAAATCTTGCACGCTGTCAACCGCAAAAAGCCTGAGCTTATTACCGCCGTTACATAAAACATCAATAGTATCTCCGCAAGTATATCCCTGCTCCGTAACATCAACGCGTTTTGTATAAATTCCTTTTAACTGTTTACCCGTTTCTTCGTTATTTTCATTTACATCATATATTGCCGCGATAACAGTAAAATTGTCTGAAGCGTCGTAATCAAAGCTTACTGTTAAGTTTTCCTCGCCCAAAATATTGTCAAAACTTATTTCCTCACCCGAAGCGTTTTTCGCGTAGGCATTATACACCCTTACATCGCTTGAAACTGCCGTTCTTTCGAGCTTCCGGAACCTTATATTATCAATATAGGTTTTTTCGTCGTAATCGTTTCTCATACCTATGGCAATGCGTTCTATTTTATAGTTTGCCGCCTTATCCCATACCTTAGCCTTTAAATTGTCGCCCTTCGGTGTTTGCAGCGGCTCTCCGTCAATATAATAGCTGAAAGTTTCCGCCGCCCTGTCATATACTGTCTCAACTCTGTGCCAGCCCGGATCAAGAACAAGCTTTTCGCTGCCCGAATAAACCGCGGTGGTTTCATAATTTCCAAGTCCTGTGTAGTAATAAACCTGTCTGTTTGTGATTTTCGGACCGTAATAAGCGTTTACGGTATTACTCGACCTGAAGCCCAGCACCTCTACGCTTTGCCTTTTGCTTTCCTCCGGTTTTTGGATCTCCGGCAAATATACATCATAACTAAGGGAGTACAAATCATTATCAACCGCAGCCGCCTGATTCAAAGTCTTACAAAAGGTTGTAGTTTTACCGGAAGAAGATATACATACCGATTTGCCGTGCGCGCTGTCTGTACTCTCCACAGCAATACTTCCTGTGCCGCTGACACGGTTCCAGTTACCCATAACGTTATCGCCTTCAAAGTCCTCAAATGTTTCTTTATAACCTCTGCGAACGAATATGTCACTCACGTAAATTCTGTTATCCGCTCCGTCCGAAACGTTTCTCGAATTTATGCTCAGTTTATTTACGGCTTTAAGCTGAGCTTCTGTGTAACAAGACACCTCAACAACTTCAAGGTTTCCTTCACGATTTTTCATAAGAGGCATACCGTCAACATAATATCTGCATTTTTCTGTACTTCCGCCTGCTGCTGTACTTCTCTCCATTACAGTTTTAAAGGTGTGCCACTCACCTTCTGATATCCTCAGCTCTTCATTACCGTTATAAGCGGTCGAAATACTGTCCGAGTCCGTTCCGTCATAATACGATATAACACCGTTATCTATTCTTATACCATACAAAACGGGAATATTTCCATTATTAGTGCGCCCTTCAAGAACAAAGGTCTGCTTGTCGGCATCTGTTCTTGCCGGACCCGTATATATATGAGGAATATATACTTTACAGCTAAGCTCATATTTGTTTCCATCTGCTGTAATGGGCGCATCAAGCGTCTTATCGTAAACCGAAAGATTACCGACAGAATTAACACTTATGCACTTTCTCCCGTAAGCCTCGGAAACAATAAATTCGCTGCCAAAAGCGCTCTTTTTGGTCCAGCCGTTCGTGCTAATATACTCATACGCAGAAACAACTGTCCCGAAACAGCTCACTGTAATAGATAATATTAACATCACTACCAAAAAATTTTTTGCTTTTGACAACTACGTCCACTCCCATAATTCACTGCGTCATTAACCATCTTTTTTGTAAATTTCAAATGCCTTATTAAGACAAAATGGACTTGAACTCAGTACGCCCTAATTTATTAAATTTTTATAAGATGGATTTGGAGGATAAAAGTCGACAAATTCCATACTATAAAAGTTTAACAAGTTAAGGTTTTTAAAGTTTTTAAAGTGCAAATTTTTGCGAGTAGGCGACAAAATTCGCAGGATATACTGACGTATTTCCAGGAATTTTGACGCGCCCACCCCAAAAATTTGCCGTTAAAAACCGTGCAGTGTTCAAGCCCCTTTTGTCTAAGTTTTATTCTTCACCATAGTTTACTATATATACGTTTTTGTAAGAGCCTATGTAAGCATGCGTAATGATAATGGATGCTTCTTTTCCGCCAGTTCCTTTATGGGTAATAATATTATCAACGTTACCTATATACACACGGTTTCCTTTGCTTCTATCCGCGTCGTATACAATTGCCTTATTTAATCTGCTGTACATAATACGGAAATCAATATCGCCGCCAAAGGTCTTGCTGAGAGAAATAAGACTTATTGTTCCGCCGGCATCCATTTCTCCGCCTTCATATTTATCCTGTGCAAAGTGATATGTAAGACGTACTCTCGAATCGTAGCTTCCTACCATACCTGTAAGCTCGTCTCTTATGTTATGTTCAGACGGACGGAATATATATTTAATATAGGCTATACTTCCGCTGCCGTCAAAGTTATATCTTACCATATCTCCTTCCTGCAAGGCGCCCTGAGGAATATCCTCATCGGCACTGTTTCTGAAGATACAGTCTTCCGTTGTTATAAGCCTGCGTCCGACACCGTTTTCAAACATTTCAATAACAAACACACTGTTTCCGTTTGCATCGGCGGCTTTTGATACGCCTCTTACAATGCCTACCGTATCGAAGTTATCGTCCATATAGGGTCTGTCTCTCTTATAAATAAGAACGTCCGTATATGGATTGTCGTCGTTTAAATCATATGCCTCAAAGGTATAAATATAGTTACCCTTAAACATATCCTTTTTACCTAATTTAAAGTACTCGTCAAAGCTTCCGCCCTCATACACCATACTGTCAAAGGGCACCTGAATAACAACCGTACCGTCAAAAAGCGCTGTTTTCGGGAAAACAAGATTTGAGCGGTAAGTATATTTGCCCTCTTCAAGCGTGCGTGACAGGTATCTCGCTTTTGCCATATTATCACTGTAATTTGCGGTATTGATTTTGTAAATCTGTCCTTCATCGTTTAAAGCGTATCTTATAAGCTGCGGCTTTACAAAGCCCCTTTTGTCGGGATTTTCAAGAACCGCCAAAACGTCCGTGGAATCTGATTTCTTAGGTCCGTCGTTAATTGAAATTTTATCTGCAAGGTCAAAAAACCTGTTTTCGCCCTCAAGGGTATAAATTCTAAGCGAATCCTTAACCGAGCGTTTCCTTCCCGCAATATCCGAATTATACACATAACCCACTTTTGAGTTTTCGTTTTCGGATTTTTTTATGAAAGCAACCTGTCCCGATATATCAAGAACTGCCTCAACATTATCTCCTATAATGTTCTCTCCTGCGGCAATTCTTTTTGCAAGCGCCTCGTCAATGTCATATGTCTTGCCATCAATAACAAGTGTGCTTTCCTCTCCTGTTTCGAGACTTTCTACCTTGCCCGAAACTATATCTGTGCTTATATAAACCTTTATATTTTCGCCGTCCTCACTGCGCAAAACGGAAAGAACATCGTCATCCTTAATGTGCATAAAGTTTGCTCTTCTGTCTTTAAGGTAAATCTCTGCGTCCGGTACTTTTTCCTCATTTAACGAAATATATTTTGAAGGATCATATTTATCATATATTCTTTTGTACGTGGATTCTAAAAGTCCGACAACAATAACCTCATATTCCGTAATAAGAACGACATTGTATGATGAGCTTCCCTCATTTGCAATAAGCGTGAGATAACCCTTTTTGATTTTTGCCTTAGCCGGTATGTCATATGCTAAAAGCTGTCCGTTTTTTATAAACGCCGCATTTTTAAGCTTTGCCGTTTTCTCTCTGCCTTTTTCATCTATGTAATTTACGGCATCAAGACTTACGGAATTTAAATCCTCCGCTTTTATTCGCAAAATATTGTTGCCCCCGGTTATTTCCCCATAAACCGCGACATCTTGCGTGCCGTCGCCCTCTCTTATAAACGCTTTTACGTCATAACCGAGAAGTTCCTGTCCCTCAGTGCCGTCCTTATACGAGACTCCGCCTATAACCAAAACATCTTTTTCCGGTCTTACCTCGTTGTTTAAATCAACTCCGCCGCATGCCGAAACTATACCTTTAACGTAATAAAGGTCGTAATATCTTTTCATAACGGTATCTGTGTCCTTGCCGTTATAAACCGCGCCGTCTTTCCCGAGCGATACCATATCAAAAATATTCGCGTGAAGCGCGTTATATATCATAATTGCCGCCGTACTCTTATCAAGAAGGTTTACATTCTTTACGCCTTCATCAATTTTAAGCCTGTGCGCAATCGAAAGATACCCTCCCGTATATCCGCCCGTTTCCTGAGCATAGGGCACATATCCCGCAAGAGCCGCAAGCATTTTGCAGGCTTCCGTATATTTTACCGTATCGTCAGGTCTGAAAATTCTGTCATTTCCAACAGTAACAGCACCTATATTCACCATAAGGCTGACAGCCGTCTCGGTTTCGCTGTTTCTTTCAATATCGGTAAAATAAGCGTTTGTTTCGGCGTTTATGCCGTTTTTCACAATATTATAAAGATATAAGGCGAGCTCTCCTCTTGTAACGTCCTTATCCCACGAGCCGTCCTCCATAATACCGAGCCTTAAAAGAAGCCCTGCCTGAGAAGGCATTTCCGCGGCTTCCGAAGCGGGCGCCGCTGCGCAGCAGACGGATAAAATCATAACCGCAGTAAACAATAAAGCAAATAATTTTTTCATAATTGTAATCCGCCTCCTTCTTAACCTATAAGCGCAATAGCTCTCGCGACCATAACCGCCGTTTCGGCTCTTGTCGCAAAGGCTGTCGGCTCAAATTTACCGTTGCCCTTGCCCTTTATAATACCTGCTTTATAAAGTGCCGCAACCGCTTCCACAGCGTACGGCGCAATATCACCGTAATCCTCAAACACTTCCACTTCGCCTGACGGTAATTCTTTTCCGGCATTTTTAAGAGCGCGATAAATGATAACTGCCATATCCTGCCTTGTTATATTCTTTCCTGCGCCGAATATATCGCCCTCACCGTTTACAATTCCCGCTTTTACGGCTCTTTCAAGGAAAGGCTTAAACCAATCGTCCGCTTTAACATCCGAAAAGCTTATTTCTGCCGCGTCATTCATATCAAAAGCGGCAACCGCCATCTTTGTAAATTCCTCACGCAGTACATTTTCGCCGGGCGCAAAAATCTTATTTGTCCTACCCGCCACTATATTTTTCTCTTTAAGCTTTTCAATCGCATCCTCCGCCCACTCATAACCGTCAAGGTCAGAGAAAGCTCTTTCTTTAAGAGGTGCAGGCGCGGGTGTCGGAGTTATTCCGCTGAACGAAACATTACCTATCGCACCGCCTTTGCCATTTTTATTACGGCTATCTTTATCGTTAAAAGGGTCACTTTCTGGCTCT
>CACZWD010000048.1 GCA_902784805.1 uncultured Ruminococcus sp.
GACAAAAATATACCGCTTTTTTGCGGTATATTTTTGATTGGGAGTATGATATGAAAAAATTTATAGAACAGTCGCTTTTGAAGCGACAACCCTTCAGCAAAATGGGGCTTGTAAAATGCGGAAATCATAAAAAGGAAAACTACAATGAGAATCCAAGCCCCGCACGGTGAAAAACGGCTATACGATTTCTGTGAATTTCATTCACCGCCCCGAAATCGCCCGGTTTCACTATGATTTTTACAGATAAAGCAGTAAGTGGATAAGCTTAATTCTGCTTTACAACCTAAATATACATTACTTTTGTGACAATTTTATGAAAACTGAATAATAATTTTGAGAAAATTGCGTTTTGTGTCCCTGCCAAATAACTCACTTTATATAATTATTATTTCAAAAAATATTTTTTATTATTCGGCGCATAATTGGTTGACATAATATTGGTGTAGGTTTACACAAAAAAACACTTTTAGTTTACGAACATTTATGCGTATTTGAGATTTCAACATAGGTTTTCCACAATTTCCACCAAGTTTTCCACATACTTGTCCTCATTTTGCCCATAAATAGGGCGAGTTTTCCACATTTTAAAACTTTAAAACAACAGGTATGTGGAAAACTTTTGCGATTTTGGTTTACATAATGTGAAAAACGGCGTTATTTGACCCAAAAATGTGGAAAACTCGTGGAAGATGTTAAAAACTCGCAGTTTTAAGCCCTTTTATTTTTTAAATATTAAAATATGCGGACTTATTTTTTATTATTTCAACATTATATCGTATTATTCGACTTTTTTTGATTTATTTTACGACATTGCTTTTGAAAAAGCCTTGTTGACGAAAAAATTTGCCAAAACTATTTACAAATTTTTAATGTTGTGGTACAATAACTAAGTGTGAATAAATAAAAAATGCGTATTTAAAGCCGTTTTAGCCGCACATTTTAAAAAATGGCTTTATCAGGCAGTTTATGCCTTAAAAGAAACAAAAACGCAATTTGGTTTACATAATGTTATGCATGAGGTGCGAAATTTTGAGCGAAAAAATAAAAATCCGTGAGGCAATAATAGTTGAAGGCAAATACGACAAAATTAAACTTTCATCTATTTTTGACACGCTAATAATAGAAACAACGGGCTTTTCGGTTTACGGTGATAAAGAAAAGCTAAACCTTATACGCAAATGCGCCGAAGAAACGGGCATTATAGTTTTTACCGATTCCGACCGCGCAGGTTTTTTGATTAGAAATTTTTTGAACGGGAGCGTAAAAAAAGAAAAAATCAAGCATGCATACATTCCGCAGATTAAGGGCAAAGAGCCTCGCAAGGAAAACTACTCAAAAGACGGATTTCTGGGCGTTGAGGGCGTTGAAAAAGAGCTTATTATAAAAGCGGTAACCGACGCCGCCCCTGTTGTGAGCGAAAAAAGCGGCAGGAAAATTACAAAAAAAGATTTTTACGATGACGGTTTGAGCGGGAAAGAAAACAGTGCGGAAAAGCGGAATATTTTAAAGAATAAGCTTGACCTTCCAATGAACCTTTCAAGCAGCGCTCTTTTACAAATATTAAACAAGCTTATGACATACGAAGAATATAAAAAGCTCATAAGTACATTATAATAAAGCCGGAATGTCTGCGAAAGGAGTAATTATATGTATAAAGCGGTGTTTTTTGATTTGGACGGAACACTAACCGACTCATACGACGCGATAGTCACCTCGTTTGAATATGCGCTGAAAAAGAAGGGTATTACTCCAATTGCGGACGAAGCCGTGAGGCGGAGCTACATAGGACCTGCGCTTGTTCTTTCCTATATGAAATATTACGGCGTGAGCCGTGACGAGGCGGACGAGCTTGTCGAGCTTTATAGGGATGTTTACCGAAAGGGAAATATGTTTCTTGTGAAGGTTTACGACGGAGTTACCGAAACGCTTGAGGAGCTTAAAAATATGGGTATCAGACTCTTTGTCGTGACCTCAAAGCCCTTGGATTTTGCAACGGCTGTGCTTGAAAAGGTCGGTCTTTCGGTTTACTTTGAGAAAATTCAGGCACCCGGATTTAAAGATTGCGAAAAAAGTAAGGCGGAGCTTATATCGGACCTTCTTGAAAAGTGCGGACTAAATGCAAAAGATTGCCTTATGGTAGGCGATACAAAATATGATATTGAAGGCGGAAACGCCGCAGGAACGGATACGGCAGGCGTCCTTTACGGATATTCGGCAGAAGGAGATTTTGAAAAAGCAGACTATACGGTGTGCGGAATAAAGGAGATTATAAGTATAGTGAAGGATATAGAAAATACAATCAGGGAAATAAGCTGTGAAAAGGTTACGGAAACGGTTGCGGAGCTTTGCAAAAACGCAAATTATCATCTTAACGGCGATATTAAAAAGGCGCTTGAAGACAGTATAATGCACGAACAAGGCGGAACAGGGAGAAACGTGCTTCGCACAATAACCCAAAATGCCGAGCTTGCTTCAAAAAAAGAAGTTGCGATTTGTCAGGATACGGGTATGGCTATTATTTTTGCCGATATTGGACAAAATGTGCATATATCGGGTGGAAATCTTGAGGACGCCATAAACGAAGGCGTCAGAAAAGGCTACCGTGAGGGATATATGCGTTGTTCGGTTGTTGAGGACCCTCTGCGCAGAAAAAATACGGGCGACAATACCCCTGCAATTATCTATTACAATATAGTTCCCGGTGACAGGCTGAAGCTTACGGTTATGCCGAAAGGGTTCGGCAGTGAGAATATGAGCGCGGTAAAAATGCTCAAACCGTCGGACGGCGAGGACGGCGTTAAGGATTTTATAGTAGATACCGTTAAAAAAGCAGGTCCTAACCCCTGCCCGCCGATTGTTATCGGAGTGGGAATAGGCGGAAGCATGGACAAAGCCGCCCTGCTTTCCAAAAAAGCACTCTCAAGGGGGATAGATACGGAAAACCCCGATAAATATTATGCGGATATGGAAAGGGAGCTTCTTGACAGAATAAATGCGCTCGGCATAGGTCCTGCGGGGCTTGGCGGCGTAACCACGGCGCTCGGAGTAAACATTGAAACCTATCCGACTCATATTGCGGGACTGCCCGTTGCAGCCACTGTAAGCTGTCATGTTACAAGACACGCCGAGAGAGAAATATAAGCTGAAAAATAATACTTGTAAAATGCAAAAAAATTTGGTATAATTATTTTATAACATTTATTTATTCCATGAAAGGAGCTTATAAATGAATAAAGGAAAATTAATTTTAGTTGTGGATGACGAAAAAAATATTCTTGATATTATTGTTTTTAACCTTCAGAACGAGGGCTACGAAACAGTGAGCGCCATGGACGGCGAACAGGCAATAGAAATGCAGAAAAAATATAACCCCGATCTTATTCTTCTTGACGTTATGCTTCCGAAGGCAGACGGCTTTACTGTCTGCAAGACAATAAGGCAGTATTCAAACGTACCTATAATTATGCTTACGGCAAGAGCGGACGAGGTAGACAAGATTATGGGGCTTGAGCTTGGAGCGGACGATTATATTACAAAGCCGTTCAGCATGAAAGAGCTTTCTGCCCGCATTATGGCAAACACAAGGCGCATAGCCGCTCCGTTAAGCGAAACGCAGGAAACGCCTTTACAGCACGCAAATATTATTAAGTGCGGCGGAATTACCATAGACTGTGACAAGTACGAGATTTACCGCGGAGATTCTTTGCTCGACCTTACTTACAGGGAATATGAGCTTCTCAAGTTTATGGCAACGCAGCCCGAAAAGGTATTTACAAGAGAAATGCTGCTTGAAAAAGTATGGGGATTTGAGTTTTACGGTGATGTACGTACTGTTGACGTTACAATCCGCAGACTCAGGGAAAAAATTGAGGAAGACCCCGGAAACCCCAATTTTGTAATGACAAAACGAGGCGTGGGATATTACTTTAACGATAAAACTTAATGATTAGTGTGAAGTGTGGAGTTAATGTAAGTTATCGCCGCAGGCGAAAACTATCCGGTATTTCATGCTCAAAACTTCACGCTGAAAAGGATTTTGCCATGTTTAAAAGCATAAAGTGGAAGCTTGTTGCCGTGCTTGTTTTTGTGGTTGTTGCACTTGTAATAATTGTAGGAACGGTTTTCAGAGTTTCCGTGTCGAATTTTTATATTGATGAATTTTCACGTTCCATGGATAGCGCTTTTGACGGAGAAATCGGGCAAAAAGCAAAGACCGCAGAAAGTGCGGAGGAGCTTGGCGGTATTCTTGAAGCGTATTCCGTGCGGCTTGGGCTTGACACATACAGATATGTATGTGTGCTTGACGGCAAAACGGGGCAAACGCTTTATTCAAGTGATTATGACCTTGCAAAAAATGTGGAAAAAACGCCGAATATTATTACCGCAATGGCAGGAAATATCGGCAAGGAACATGGCTTTATGAAGCCGTATATGGACTATGCGTATCCTGTTATTCACGGCGAAAAAGCGCAGTACGTTATATATGTTTACGATTCAAAGGTGGAAATCGGCGAAATTTTGAGCCGCATACTCCTTACCATTCTCGAAGCGCTTCTCATAGGCTTTGTTATCGCTCTTATTTTGGGATATTTTATGTCGGGCACAATAACCTCTCCCATAATGAATCTGACACGCAAGGCTGAAAGCTTTGCGGCGGGGGATTTTGAAACAAAAATCAATGTAAATTCTCATGACGAAATAGGTCAGCTCTCCGACACTTTTAACTATATGGCAAGCGAGCTGAAAACAAATATTTCCGCGCTGAGTGAAGAAAAAGATAAGCTTGAGTCAATCCTTCGCTATATGACGGATGGAGTAATGGCTTTTGATAAAGACGGCAAGGTGCTTCACATTAACCGTGCGGCCGCCGAAATGCTCGGAATAAACGAGGACGACAAGATTGATTTTGACAGCTTCTTTAAGCCGCTTGTTTCAGTAACCGTACAGGAAATATATTTTAAGAACGGGCTTGAAATCAGCCGTGATTTTGAACGGGGCGGAAAAAACCTTCAAGTATTTTTTGTGCTTACGGGTTTTAGAAGAAATCAGGACTATCAGTCAAATATAATTGCGGTTTTTCATGATATTACCGAACTGCAAAAGCTCGAAATGAACCGCCGTGAGTTTGTGGCAAACGTTTCGCATGAGCTTAAAACGCCGCTCACAACGGTAAAAAGCTATGCGGAAACCATACTCGAATCGGATAATTTGCCAAAGGAAACCGAAAACAATTTCTTGCAGGTTATTGTGAGCGAGGCAGACAGAATGAATCGCCTTGTTTACGACCTACTTTTGCTTTCAAAGCTTAATTACAGTAACCGTGAACCTGAAAATGAAGCGGTTGACTTGAAAGTTCTTATTGCGGATATTTTGCGGCGTATGCGCCTTGCAACAGAGGAAAAAAAGCAAACTGTTTCCGTCAGCATGCCCGATTCCGTTCCGTGTGTCAGCGGAAGCCGTGACAAGCTCGACCAGGTTTTTCTGAATATTATTTCAAATGCCGTAAAATACACGGGCGAAGGCGGACATATCAGTATTTTTGCGGGCGAAAT
>CACZWD010000049.1 GCA_902784805.1 uncultured Ruminococcus sp.
AATACCTTTACATTGACAGTATTAAGCTTATGAGTCACGTTTACAGTTTAAGGAGAGGCGAAAAAACAAATGTTGCGTGGGGCAGAGGAAACGGCTGGGTGCTTTTTTCGCTTACAGAGCTTTTGAGAGTTATGCCCAAGGAACATAAAGCTTTTGAAGAAATACTCAAAATATTTAATTTACTTTGCGAAAGCGTGCTTTCCTATCAGGATATAAACGGAATGTGGCATCAGGTTGTAAACGATAAAGAATCGTTTGCCGAAACCTCATGCACGGCAATGTTCGGATGCGCGTTTATGAGAGGAATAAAAAACGGCTGGATAAAAGGAGATAAATACAAAGAAGCGGCAGTGAAGGCGTGGAGAGCGCTTTGCAGATATTCGATAGATTCGGAGGGTAATCTTTACGGAGTATGCAAAGGCTCAGGTTTTTCGTTCAGAGAAAATTATTATAAAAAAGAGCTTCCGTGGGTTATGAACGATACACACGGAATCGGAATAATTTTGTTGTTCGCGTCAGAGATAAAGGACGAAATTTAGATAGTACGAAGCAGAGATTTAAAAGGAGGAAAAAAAGTGAAAAAGTTTTTTTGTTCATTATTATTTGCGGCAGCCGTTGCTGTTTTATGCGGCATGGGTGTATGGGCACAAGAATATTATGTTGATGCCGCAACGGGAAAAGACCGTAACAGCGGAACAGAAACGGAACCGTTTGCGACCGTACAAAAAGCCGCAGATATTGTCAAACCGGGAGATACGGTTATAATCGGCAGCGGAATATATTATGAAAATGTTAAAATTACAACCTGCGGTACAGAAGACGCGCCGATAGTTTTCAGAGCAAAAGAATTCGGAGAAGGCAAAACGATTATCACGGGCGCGGATAAACGTATAAGAGAAAACAAAAATAAAAACGTCTGGGAGCTTTATGATGAAGAAAAAAACATATACAGAACAAAGCTTGAAAGAAACAATATGCTTATGCGTTTCACATATAACGGGCAGGATATTTATATGTATCCGACATATGAAGGACTTGAAACATATGTGACAATACCTACGGAAAACGCAAACTACCTTGCGGGCTACAAGCACGGATATTATATGGACTGCGATAACGGCTGGCTGTATGTAAGGCTTCGTGAGGACGAAAAATACGGCAGCGTCAATCCAAATGAAAATCTTATGGTTGTGTCGTCTCAGAGATACCTTGATTATACCGATGAAAAGGGCGTGGTGCATGCCGCACTTCAGGCTTCGGCAATTCATGATGACAGTTATAATATCGGAGTGATTACCGAAAATCCCGCGCATATTGTTATTTACGGCATAACCTTTGAGGCTCCGGGCTTTACGGGCGTTTTTGTACGCGGAAGCGATGTGACCGTAAGTAACTGCTGGTTCAGAACTTGTACCTGCTGTGTTAAGGGCGGTTCAAGGTATATGGAGGACAAATACATTACAAAAAATGTCACAATAGAATATTGCGATTATACTCAGATGCCGAGCTTTGAAGATGCAATGGAGCTTTTGGAAGAAAACAAAGATAATCCCGTTGTCAGAAAAAGAGTGAATTATTGGTTTTTGAAAAAAGTAACAAACTCGGTTGTTCCGTATCTTTCGGCAACATATTCGTATGAATCCGGCGGTTTTGCCGGAAGTATGGGCGAAAATTGGGTTCTTAGAAACAATTATGTGCATGACTGCTTTGAAGGTATGAGCTGGTACTCAAACTGGGTTTACAGCAAGATGTATAAAGACGGTATATCAATGCAGGAATTTTCGGGTAAAAACCATAAGTTTTACGAAAACCGCTTTGAAAATTGCGTTGACAACCTTATTGAGCTTGAATGTAACGTAAACGGCTATGAGGTATATAACAATGAGTTTGTAAACGCGCCAGACTCAATTTCCTCGCAGTGTCAGAGAGGCGAGCCGTTTTCAACAAACATATATATTCATCATAACCTGATTTACAATACTTACGATTGGGTAACAAAATGGTATCCGTGCGCTTCAACGCCCGGAGTTGAGTGGTCGAAAATGCCGAATTTCTTTAAGCTTGGTGTAAGGTCGGCAGAATATAAAAGTCCGAGCGGCTGGATGAAAAATCAGCCGTGGAACTATGAAAAAGACGCTCCGCTTAATACCGTAAGATGGAGTGACAGCGGTATGAAAATTTATAACAATACCATTTACGGACCATATACATATATGTTTAACTGTATCGGCTTTTTTGCGATAGAGCTTTCCGATGAAAATGTTGACCACAATGTTGATTTTAAGAATAACATAATAAGCGTAATGAGCAAATACGAAGAAGCGGGAACAACTCGTCAGTGGATGAGGGTAGGCGACAGCGCCGAAAGCAGGGGCGGCTTCAGCTATGCACATAATGTGTTTATTCCTTATCGTGATGATAAAAAACCCGAAAACAGTCATATGTTTATTGAGCCGAATGCCGATGACCCGCTTTTCGGAAACGGCGGCAAACTCATAAAAAACATTGAAGACGCAGGTATGACAGACCCTGAAAATTATAAATTTGAGCTCAAAGAAAACAGCCCCGCAATAGGCGCGGGAGAGCAAATTCCTTGGGAAAAAACCGACACAACAGACGCAGGAGCTATTCCTTACGGTAAATCGTGGCATATAAATTACGCGCCGCGTCCGTTTGGCGATATAAACTGTGACGGCAAAATTGACGCGGCGGACGTTTCACAGCTTACGAGGCTTCTTAATGTTAAAAAAGATGATGAAACTTTTAAAAGCCGTGCCGATATGGATTTTAACGGTGTAATTGATGAAAAAGATATGGAGCTTCTTTTAAAAGAGCTTGCAGGTAAGGAGGGCAAATAATGTTCAGTAAAAAAACAATCGCCCTATTGGAAATTTGTATTTGCGTATATTGCGTTACCATGGGAGTATCGGCTGCTCCGCAGGGTGAATATACGGCAATTAAATGCACACAGCGTATTTATACAAGCCCCGAAATAATATTCAGCCCCGAAGGAAGTACAAAAAAGTTTATTCTTCTTGATGATACGGACGACGGGTATCTTGTACTTTCTTACGATATGTACGGCGCGCGCCCGTTTGACCCCGACAACACCGAAAAATTTGATATTACGGATACAAACAATATAGCATATTTTTTGAATAACGATTTTAAAACAAAAGGCAACACATACAGTAACAGAACGTATTATATGCCGCAGGCGATTATCCGTAATGTTGTAGAGCATGAGTGGCTTACCGAAGCGGGCGGACCGCACACGGATTTTCAGCAGGATTACACAACAAAATGCGGTTTTGCCGTGCCGTCAAAAACCGAAGTCATGAAATATTTTAATAAATTCGGCTATGCCGATGATACGGCTGTTGTAACAATGATGCTGCGTACCTCTGCCGGAACAGCGGCGCAAACCGGCGGAACAATGCTCAGTCTTATAACAAAGCATGTTGCAAAGGCAGGTATGGTGAGAACCGCCACATCAAAAAAGAATTGCGGATTAAAACCGATATTTTATCTTGATAAAGATTTCTTTATAAACGAAAAAATCGATATTACAACCGCAGGTGATGATATTAAAAAGCTTATAAAAACAAAATACTCTGCCATGCAGCTCAAAAAAATTTATTCTGCCGCGCAGGTCAAAAAGCTTACCGAGGAGCTTCCTCCGCAGGCAAAAAATGTCAGAGTTACGGGCAATCCGTTTGTTGGCGAAACGCTTAAATGCACGTACGAGTATTACGCGCCCGACGGTCAGCCCGAAAAAGGAACAAAAATCATATGGGTACGTTATAACGACGCCCAGGACAAAGCATATGCGATAAGGGGTGCGGAAAGCAGCGAATATGTTCCGACAACGGAGGATATAGGTAAAGGAATATCGGTAAGAGTTATTCCGGCGTGCAATACAAAAACGGGCAGGGTTACCGAAGCCGAATTTTACCGTAATGATATACTTGAAATTGAGGATGTGTCGGATATACATACAGAGGAGCTTGAAGTAAAGGGAAATGTAGCTCCGGGCGGAAAAGTATATGCCTTTTATAAGTATTTTCACCCCGCGCATCTTGTTGAAAAAGGCACTTCATATGAATGGCAGGCTTCATCGGACGGAGTAAGCTTTTCTTCCGCAAAAGCGCTTGGAACACAGCGCAGCGCAGATATTCCGAATAATTTTACGGATAAATACATCAGAGTAAAAGTGACGCTTAAAAACGGCAAGCAGTATTTTTCGGAAGCCTGCGAGGTAAGGGCTGCCGAAAAGACTGCAGAAAACGAATATTTCAGCGTTAAGCTTGAAAATGCAGAGTTTGAATGTAAAAAAGGAGAAACATACCCTGTTTCATGGCTTGCGCTTGATTATGCCGATTCTGCCATATTTTGCGTAAACGAAGACAGTGAGGTTATTGCCGAGGGCTGCAAAATATACAGTACGAAGCTTAATGATATGACGCAGTATATTTTAATAAAAGATACTTGCGAAAAAATAGATATAAAAGTTCGTCCGAATTATGACGGGCAAATAACCGTGAAGGACGCTACCGCGGCGGTTGAAAAGCGGAAGGAGGAAAAATGATGAGAAAAAAATCGGTTGCATTTTTGCTTACTGCGGCAATTACTTTAATTACGCTTCCGGCGTCTGTCGCAGCTTCGGTTATGAGCGAGCTTTATACGGTGGAGGGTAATGAAATAAGTGAAGTTTATCCCGAAACTTTTGTCTGTGACTTTAAAGCAAATATTGTTTCGGAGGAAAGTATAAAGCTTTATCGCGGTGAAGATGAAATATATTCGGGCTATGTTGAGGGCGGCGATATATTAAAGGCAGGCTCCGAAGAATATACGGTAAGTCTTAAAGATACAGTGGTATTTAATCCTATGGAAAAGATAAAAAATATTGCTGACGGCACAGTGCTTTACAATAAGCCTGTCGGCACGGATTTTTCTGTATCGGCTCTTGCGAATTACGGTTTTTTTTGGGCTGCGTCAACCAAAATCGCGAACTATAAGAATAAAAACTTTAATGTTGTAAAGGAAAGTGAAAACGGAATACCCGTATTTGAGATTTCAACAGACTGCGCAACGCCTTTGTATTTCAGAGGTGACCGGCTTGCCGATTATACGGCGGATTCGGGCAAGTATATTGTCTTTGAAGCTGAAATTCTTTCCGATGGAAACGGCGGCAGCGGTATATCATACTATCTGTACGGAAACAAAGGAAATAAGTTTTTGACCACATATATAAGCAGTACCGAAAATCCGACTTTTTTGATAAATGAAAACAGTTACGGTATCGGCGGTACAAACGCAAGTATTGTTCCGACAAACAATCTTGGCAGTTTTAACGATAATGAATCCGTAAGGGTTAAAACGTATTATAAAATAAACCAGAAAGCCGCATCTGTGCTTGAAATGGCGGAGCTCTGCGTTGGCGGCGAGAAAAAAGCCGGACGACGACAACGAAACGACGGTACGTTTCAGCAATATTAAGGCTTATATCACGGACAGTTGTCCTTCAATCGGTACGAAGGCGGAAGCTGCCGTAAAAGACGGTTCGGGATATGAAATGAGCGGCGATACCGTTTCCGGCGTTCCGGCAGGTGAAACGGTGAAAGCTTTTATTGAAAATATTATTGTTTCGGATAAGGCAGGAGCAATTGTTATTGACGAATTTGGAAATGAAGTTCCCGAAAGCTCCGCTGTAAACGAAACAATGAAACTCAAAGTTTTTTCGGCTGACGGTAAAAATGAAAATATATATTCGATAAAGATCAGTAACGATTCACCGAGAATAAAAGCGTTAATAAGCGGTGAAACCACGGTGGGCTCATATATTACGGCAAGTTATGAGGCGCTTGAAGCAGAATATGAGGGTTGTGACGTTTCATATCGATGGTTTGTTTCGGATTCTGTCGGAGGTACGTTTGAGGAAATCGAGGGCGAAACCGAAAACACGTTGCTTTTAAGTGCGGAATACAAAGAAAAGTATATAAAAGTAGGAATAACGCCTTATATAAGCGGTAATCCGATGAAAGAAGCAGTATCGGCGGCAGTGGGCGCAGTAACAGACAAGGCAGAGGAAATTACAGAGCTTATAAACAGCTCGACTGCCGCAACAGCGGAAGCAAAAATGACTGCCGCGGCGGAAAAATCGGAGGAATTAAAAAATATAAAAGATACTCTTTCGGATTATTATTTCCGCCTCGCGTGTCTTGATATGCTTAAAGGCATACCGTACAGCGGTTATGATGATATATGCCGGGCATTTTCAAAAGCCGCGGGTGACGTGCTTGAAGCGGCAAACGGAGAAATAAATGTTAAGCTTGAACCGTACGATATAGGAACAAACAATATGGTTGTGCTTGAAGGTTCAACGGAGGTTACCCGGGACGAATATATTTTTAAGTATGACGGTAAGGGTTTTATAGTTGTTGACAGCGATGAGGATAATTTGTATGTTCTCGCCCGCGACTACTACGGTACGGCAATTGCGGACACAACGCCTACAACAGGTTTTAACGCCGAATCCGAAACAAATTTAGGATATTTCTTAAATCATAATTTTATTACCGCAGGTAACGGCGGAGTTGTTTTGCCGGAAAACATTATAAAATATATAGATTATTCGAGAGCGTGGTACACAGAGCCTGCGCTTCGGGATAAAAGCACCACAAAAACCTGCGGAGGAATAGGGCTTCTTTCAATTACCGAATATCTTGATAATATCGGAATAATAGGAGTTGACTCCGATATCGGAGCAAGTCTTTATTGGCTTCGGAGTCCCAGCGGGGTGAACAACGAACAGCAGCTCGGACTTTCAATGCAATATAAGGGCGCGCCGATTGTCGCAAAACCCAATGATAAAGTAAGATACGTAAGACCGAGCTTCTGGCTTGATAAAAGTTTTTTTGAAAACAACAAAATAACGGAAGCAGGAAGTAATGTTGCACTGAAAATAGCAGATATTTGCGATATAGAAAAGCTTAAAGAAATATATTCCGAAAACGAATTAAACGAGCTTTTTCCAAAACCTTACATTTCGGAGGCTTCCGTAAAAGGTATTCCGTATGAAGGAAACACACTTACAGTTTCGTATAAATACCCCGAAGATTTTATTTTTGAGGAAGGCGATACGCTTATAGAGTGGTTTTATGCCGACAAGAAAAACGGTACATATATTTCAAGCGGCGTAACGGGACGCGAATTTAATATAACGACAGATTATATAGGAAAATATTTAAAAGCCGTAATAACACCGAGAAGTGTAAGTGCCGTGAATACAGACGGCGATACGGTAACGGTTTCGGTTAATGCCGCGGTCATTTCAAAAAGCGATGCCGATAATATGGCAGTTACATTATGCTCTGAAAACGGTGAGGCTTTTGAAGATTATTTCTTTGATAACGGCAGCATTTTTATGGCAGATAAAAGTATGGATTCTCTTACTGACGAAGAATTTGATTATGCGCTTGAATTACTCGGTAAATCCGACTTTGACAGTATAGAGGCTTATGAGGAGGATTTAAAGACCTGTATTTTAATGGCAAAGGTTAAATCCGCAGCCGCAGAAGATGTTGAAACCGTGATTGCGGAAAACGAATCCGGAATGAATGTTGAAGCTTACATGGGGCTTGCGGATAAAAC
>CACZWD010000050.1 GCA_902784805.1 uncultured Ruminococcus sp.
GAATACAAACACCATTTCATTTAAAATTACCTGCTGTTCAAAATCGGTAATCGTCATGAAAAGCAAAAGGCTGATGGCAACGATAATATAAAGCAGTACCGGCACTGTTGAAAGGCTCCATGCTTTGCCAAAACAGAGCAAAAGAGAAATGAATAACAAAGGTTTTCTCCATTTTGCACGTTGTGAAATTTGTTCCGGGAAACTTAAACTGTCCCGTTGGAGTGCCTTAGGATACAAATAATTAATCCATGTATGTCCGGCGAATGTGATTGCCAGAGCTAATAGAGGAACTGGCCAACATGTTTTCAATGTTTCAGAAATATTCAGCAAATCCATAAATTTTAAGCCTCGGTTATTGACAAATGCAGTATTTAAGCGGCTTTAGCGTGGAGCTTGTGAACCGGCTCGAACGGTCGACCTGCGCATTACGAATGCGCTGCACTACCTACTGTGCTACACAAGCAAAATCCGATACAATTATTTTACCACAATTAAGCTTTTATGTCAAGCAAAATAATAACAAATTTTAAAAAAATTTTTTTAAAACCCTTGACAAACTCAAAAAAAAGTGGTAGAATAATGTCAGTTAAATAAAAAGGCTGTGACGAAGACGGTCGGATTGCATAGTCTCACAGAGAGCCTGCATTTGCTGAGAGCAGGCGGCAAAGCTTTTCATTATGACCCATCCCTTCCGAGCCGAAGGTCCGAAAATAATGCTAATGCGTTATCGGTAGACGCCTTCCGTGAGTTTGCAACGTTAAGGCAAAGGGCTTGTTGGAGCCTAAAGAGTGGCACATTCTTGTGCAATTTGAGTGGTACCGCGGGAATTTGAAATCTCGTCTCAAAGAAAAATCTTTGAGGCGTTTTTTTATGCCTCAAAAAAGAAAGGGGTACTTTTTAATGGACGAAAAAAATGTACAAATGCAGGCGGCAGAGCAACTTAAAGAGGTTGCACAGCGAATCAGGCAAACGAGAATGCTTCTTGGCATTTCTCAGGAAAAAATGGCTAAAAACACAGGTGTAAGCCTTGCGGACTATCTTGAATACGAGAGCGGCAATAAAGACTTTAACTTTACTTTTATCTATAAATGCGCTCACACTTTTAAGGTTGACCCGACAGACCTTCTCAAAGGTTCAAGCCCTACGCTTACAGGTTACGAGGTAACAAGAAAAGGCGGCGGTCTTCCCATTACAAGACTCACGGGCTACGAGTACCGAAACCTTGCTTCAATGTTTAAAAATAAAGTAACAGAGCCGTTTTGGGTGCGCATACCGTATTCAAAAGAAGAAGAAGAAAATCCAAAGGTTTCCGTTCATGAAGGTCAGGAGTTCGATATAGTTTTAAAGGGCAGAATGAAAGCCGTTATTGACGGAAATGTTGAAATACTTGAGCCGGGCGACTCAATTTATTATAACAGTACAAAGCCGCACGGTCTTGCCGCACTTGACGGCAAAGACCTCGAAATATACGCTATGGTTATGGGTCAGGCAGGAAAGACAAAGCTCACCGGCGAGGGCGAAACAAAAGAAGAAGCAAAGCGTCTTGACCAACCTCAAACAGCGGTTTACAAGAAGTTTATAAACACCGTGAAAGACAAAGAAAAACGCCTTGTTGATATATCTTTCAAGGACGAAAACACCTTTAACTTTGCCTTTGACTGCGTTGACGCACTGGCGGCAAAATGCCCCGACAAGCGTGCTATGCTTTATGTATCCAACGACAAAAAAGAGAAAACCTTCACCTTTAAAGATATGAGTGAATATTCCTCAAAAACGGCTAACTACTTTGAGAGCCTCGGCATAAAAAAAGGCGACAGAGTTATGCTTGTTTTAAAGAGACACTATCAGTTCTGGTTTTCTATTCTTGCGCTTCACAAAATCGGCGCAATTGTAATTCCCGCAACAAATCAGCTTGTTGAGCATGATTTTGACTACCGTTTCAACGCCGCAGGCATTAGCGCCATTGTTTGTACGGCAGACGGCGACGTTTCACATCAGGTTGACCTTGCAGCCGAAAAATCAGATACATTAAAAACAAAAATTCTTGTCGGCGGCACCCGTGACGGTTGGAACGATTTTAACGCAGAGGTTGAAGCCTTTCCTGCGGAATATGCCCGAAAAGAAGATACGCCGTGCGGAAACGACCCCATGCTTATGTTCTTCACCTCAGGCACAACGGGCTATCCGAAAATTGCCTGCCACAGCCATAAATATCCGCTCGGACACTTTATTACGGCAAAATATTGGCACAACATAAACCCCGACGGACTTCACTTCACAATTTCCGATACAGGCTGGGGCAAAGCGCTTTGGGGCAAACTTTACGGGCAATGGCTTTGCGAAGCGGCAGTATTTGTTTACGACTTTGACCGCTTTAAAGCAGAAGATATTCTTCCCATGTTCAAGAAATATAATATTACAACCTTCTGCGCACCTCCGACCATGTACAGATTTTTCATTAAAGAAGATTTGTCGCAGTACGATTTGTCTTCTCTTGAATATACAACAACAGCCGGCGAAGCGCTTAATCCCGAGGTATATGAGCAGTGGAAAAAAGCTACCGGTCACCGCCTTATGGAAGGCTTCGGTCAGACGGAAACCACGCTTACTGTCGGAACGCTCAGAGGTATGGTTGCAAAACCCGGCTCAATGGGCAGACCCAGTCCGATGTACGATGTTGATATTGTCCTTGATGACGGCAGTCGTGCAGGTATCGGCGAAACAGGAGAAATCGTTATAAGAACGGATAAGGAAATCCCTTGCGGACTGTTCCTCGGCTATTATAACGACGAAGAAAACACCAAAAAAGCTTGGCACGACGGAATGTACCATACGGGCGACCTTGCTTGGCGTGATGAGGACGGCTATTTCTGGTATGTCGGCAGAATTGATGACGTTATAAAATCCTCCGGCTACCGTATAGGTCCGTTTGAAATCGAAAGCGTTATAATGGAGCTTCCTTATGTGCTTGAATGTGCTATAACCCCTGTTCCCGACGAAACAAGGGGTCAGGTTGTAAAGGCAACAATCGTGCTTACAAAGGGTACTGAACCAACCGATGAACTAAAGAAAGAAATTCAGAATTATGTCAAACATAATACTGCGCCTTATAAGTATCCGAGGGTTGTCGAATTTGTTGAAGAACTTCCGAAAACAATCAGCGGCAAAATAAGACGTGTTGAAATCAGAAATAAAGATAAATAATATTAAGGGTCAATTTCAAATCTTGTGTAAACCTCTAAACTGGTGTATAATAAAAATATCAGTTTGGAGGTTTTTACTATGGCAAAAAGAACAAGAAATGAAAGTCCGGAAAGACAGGCACTACGAGAGATGATGGCAGCGTATTTAAAAGCAAACCCTGTCCATGACGGAAAAGAAGTAAATGATGTAATGCGTGAAATGATGTCTGTTATGCTTGAAGGTGTTTTAGACGGTGAACTTGAGGAGGAATTGGGATATTCCAAATACGACTATAAAAACAAGGACACCGACAATGCCAGAAATGGATACAGTCCCAAAACGGTACATACAAGCTATGGTGACATGGATCTGAATATACCGCGTGACCGTAACGGTGAGTTTGAGCCACAGGCGATAAAAAAATATCAGAACACACTTACGCAGGATATGGAAGAAAAGATAATATCCATGTATGCCAAGGGCATGACTACAGGTGATATAGAGAGTCATTTGAATGAACTCTACGGCATAGAGGTTTCTGATAGTACGATCAGCCGTATAACAGACAAAATATTGCCAATCATCAAAGAATGGCAGGAACGGCCTCTTGAAGAGATTTATGCCGTTGTATATCTTGATGCAATACATTTTCACGTACGTACGGACGGACGAATAATCAAAAAAGCGGTATATATTGCATTAGGTATAGATATGGACGGAGAAAGAGATATCCTTGGAATGTATGTGGGAGAAAATGAGAGTGCAAAGTTCTGGCTGTCCATACTAAACGGTTTAAAGAACAGAGGTGTGAGAGATATATTAATAGCATGCGTTGACGGGTTATCGGGATTTCCGCAAGCTATTTCTGCAGTTTTCCCCGAAACAGAAATCCAGCATTGTATTATTCATCAAATACGTAACTCAACGAAATTCGTATCATACAAAGACATAAAGGCACTTATGGCAGATTTAAAGAAGGTATATACGGCATCAACAGAAGATATAGCATTGTTGGAATTAGATACCTTTGCTGAAATATGGGACAGTAAATACCCGACAATTTCAAAATCATGGAGAGAAAAATGGGCAACACTGTCAACATATTTTAAGTATCCGGAAGAGATCAGGAAAATCATATATACAACGAACACAGTGGAGGGATTTAACCGACAGCTGCGAAAAGTCACAAAAAACAAATCTGTATTTCCAACAGATGAAAGTTTGCTTAAAATGCTGTATTTAGCGGCTATGGATATTACCCGTAAATGGACAGGTCACAGACAAGATTGGGGCAAAATACGGGCACAGCTTATGATCTATTTTGAGGAACGGCTCAAAAATATCGAATAAATCATTGACAATATTGCAAATTTGCAGTATTATAAAAAGCAAGGGTAGGAACCCGTTGCCG
>CACZWD010000051.1 GCA_902784805.1 uncultured Ruminococcus sp.
CTTTGTGTAAGCGTTGTCAACATAATCCGTAACAAGCGCGCTTTTCGGCAAGCCGACCTTAAGAGTAATCGGTTCCTTGCAAACCGGAAATACTCCCGGCTCATTCAGGTTCTCGTCCTTTACGTACTCCTGAGCCGTTTCATTGCTGCCTCCGCCACCGCAAGCCGACAGCGCGCCAACCATACACACCGCCGCCAAAATAACGGCAACCGACTTTTTAAAACCCTTCATAAAAATTCCTCCTTAAAAAATTGCAATTTTTTAATACTTAAAGCTTTAAATTTCTTATGGATTTGCCTGATTTTTTTACTTTTCCGAAAAAAATTAAACAAAACCTTCATTCTATGACTTCATTATATTATATTTTTTAAGTAAAATATACAATAATTTTACTCATTTTATTAAAAATTTTACTATTTCAGGTTGTAAATTTTGTTTTTTTATGTACAAAATGACTATACATAAAAATATTACATGTTTTGCTTTTCCATAAGCTCTTTAATTACTTCCGGCATTTCGGCAAGCGGAATATTGTGCGTGACGCTGTATCCCTTGTTTGTGCCGAAGCTGAAGTACACATAATTCCCGTAATATACAAAGACACTTTTTTAATAAACATTCATATTTTTAGGCAGACAAAAAAAACGGACGGCAAAAAAAGCACGTCCGAATTTAAAGAGTTATATAAAAAAATATATAAGATGAGAATTTGAGAATTATACCGAAACGGAATTTCAGGCAAAAGGAATCTCTTTCGCCTAAAACCCGGCCGCCTGCAAAGCAAGCCCCGAAATTACGCCCACGGCGTACATAAGCGCGGTTATCGTGAGGTTCTCTTTAAGATTTTTGTTAAGCCTGAACAACACTATAAGCCCAACGCCCGCGCCCGAACAAAGACCGCCCGTCAGCGCCGCGAAGCTGATACCGCCGTTTACGTAAAGCTCCGTTAAGGCAACCGACGCCGCGCAGTTCGGCACAAGACCTATAAGAGGCGCAATAAACGGCTGAACAGCGGTATGACTGCTCAGAAAAGCAAAGCTTTCCGAAGAATACTCCATAAAAAAGCCTATAACAAGCGAAATAATAAATATAAACACGAAAATTTTAAGTGAGTGAATAACCGCCGCTTTGAATATGCCGTCATGGCAATCCTCACAATTGCCGTGAAAATGCATATGCTCACTGTGTTCATGCTCACAGGTGCGGGACCTGCTTATTTTTCTGCGCCACAAGGCATCCGTCAAAAATCCGAAAACGATAGCAATAACAAGCTTTACACCAATCAGCTTAAACATCGCTTTAAACATTCCCGGTTCGGCAAGCAAAATCGGTATTGCCTCATCAGATGTTGATATAAAAATTGCCAGAAGTGTTCCGAGAGAAACCGCGCGCCTTGCGTAAAGCTCCGAACCTATAACAGAAAAGCCGCACTGCGGCAGGCACCCAAACAATCCGCCGAGAAACGGGCCCGATTTTTCCGACTGCATAAACATATGATGAAGCAAGTTGTTGTTTTTATGTTCAAGATATTCAATCAGCAGATATATTAAAAACAATACAGGCAAAAGCTTTAATGAATCAACAAAAGCATCTTGTAAAATTTCCATTTGATCAACCCCACGTTTTATGTACATAATTTATTTTTGTCTATTATATCTATTATATTATAAGCGATTCGGTCATTTATGTCAAGTTTTTGTTTTTTAATTATTGATTTTTTTTAACTTTTATGATAGAATATATGATACAAAACTGAAAGGATATTTAATATGAAAATACTTTGTGTTGGTGATATTGTAGGCACACCGGGCTGCGAAACGGTATATTCCCAGCTTAAATATATTACCTCTGAAAATGATATAAATTTTGTTATAGCAAACGGCGAAAACGCCGCGACAGGCAACGGAATAACCGCTGAAAAAGCGGAAAAACTGTATGAATGCGGCGTTGACGTAATAACTCTCGGAAATCACGGTTTTACAAAAGCCGAAGCCGGACAGCTTATGGACAGCGGCTTCCCCATGATAAGACCGATAAACTATCCTTCCTCCGCTCCCGGAAAAGGTTATATTATAAAAAAATGCGGTAATAAAAATATTGCCGTCATAAGCGCGCTCGGCAGAGTTTTTTTAAACCCTATTGACAGCCCGTTTGACGCAGTTATGAATTGTATTAATGAAATAAAAGACCTTGCCGATATTATCATTGTTGATTTTCATGCCGAGGCAACGAGCGAAAAGGCGGCAATGGCATGGTTTCTTGACGGAAAGGTTACCGCCGTTTACGGCACTCACACTCACGTTCAGACAGCAGATGAACGCCTGCTTCCGCACGGTACGGCATTTATAACGGACATAGGTATGACCGGACCTTACAATTCCGTTATCGGAATTGACAAGGATATTTCGATTTCCCGTTTTGTAACGCTTATGAACAAGCGTTACAAGGTTGCGGACGGCAACTGCATACTTTGCGGAATTATAATCGAAACCGATGATTCAACCGGCAAAGCCGTATCAATAAAACGCCTGAAAATTTTTTGACCTTAAACTGATTTGTAACAAAATATTTTTCTCTGAATATTATATAACAGTGATTATTTTTCGGGGAGGAATTATTAAAATGAAAATAGTTGTACTCAAAATGCCCGCACTTTTCAGAGGTCTTGCGAAATCCATATTTAAGATGAATGATTAATTTGCCTTAGAAAAAGGATACCACATGGTGGTATCCTTTTTCGTTTTTCTATATATTAGCTTTTGTAAATTTCAAAAACACACACTATTAATCGATTGAAATTTATTTCCTTTTATAAAATAATTAAAAAATAAAAATTTTAATTTTTTTTAAAAAAATACTTGCATTTGTTTTGTAATTATGGTATAATATTAACTGTTGTAAATATGCGCCAGTAGCTCAACCGGATAGAGTGTTTGGCTACGAACCAAAAGGTTGGGGGTTCGAGTCCCTTCTGGCGCGCCACGTCGGAGCAAAGTTAACTTTGCTCCGTTTTTCTTTGCAGAAAAACATCCACCCGCTTGGTTACCTACCAACCTTTTTCGGGTATGCACCTTTGGCGCGGATGCATCTAAACCGTTCGTCTTTGCCAATAATAAAGCCACCCTAACGGATGGCTTTATTATTGTAAAAACAGAGGGACTCGAACCCTGAGAAGGCACGAGCCGTAAAGCAAAGCGACCCGACAAGCTGTTTTGTAGCCTAACGAATTCAATGTAACCTACGATTTATTTTGTCAAAACATAAATACTTTTAACGACACAGCAACCCATTTATTATACAAAAAAACAACCGTTGACAAAGTGTCAGCGGTTGTTTTTAACATTTCAAAAACCTTAATTACTTAAGTTCAACTTTAGCGCCTGCTTCTTCAAGTTTTGCCTTGATAGCTTCAGCGTCATCTTTAGAAGCTGCTTCTTTAATTGTTTTAGGAGCGTTGTCAACAAGCTCTTTAGCCTCTTTAAGACCAAGACCCGCAACGTCCTTGACAGCCTTAACAACAGCAAGCTTATTAGCGCCTGCTTCAGCAAGAATAACGTCAAATTCTGTTTTTTCTTCTGCAGCTCCGCCTGCTGCGCCTGCTGCTGCTACTGCAACAGGAGCTGCTGCCGATACGCCGAATTCTTCTTCAATTGTTTTAACAAGTTCTGACAATTCAAGCATTGTCATGCCTTTTATAGTGTCAATAATTGTCTGAATATTTTCACTCAGTGTCAATAATTGTCTGAATATTTTCACTCATTTTATTTTTCCTCCATTTTTAATGTATTTTTTATTTAAGCTTCCGGCGCTTCTTCAGCGGCGGGTGCTTCCTCAGCAGGAGCTTCCTTTGCGGGAGCTTCTTCAGCCGGAGCGGCTTCCTCAACCGGAGCAGCCTCCTCTGCGGGAGCATCTCCTTCTTCTGCCTTCTTATCTGCCAATGCCTGAACAGCATATGCAAGAGAAGTAAGCGGAGAATTGATGCAATAAAGAATTTGTGTAAGAAGAACTTCTCTTGACGGGATTGCGGCAAGTGCCTTAACCTCATCAACCGAAATTACCTTACCATCTGCAAAGCCAGCTTTAATCGCAAGCTCAAGATTACTGTTTGCTTTAAGGAAATCAACAAAAACCTTTGCGGGAGCAACAGCGTCCTCATTTGAGGTTGCCATAGCGGTTGTACCTTCAAGAACCGACGCAAGATCCGCGTAATCCGTATCAGCAACGGCAAGACGAAGAAGCGTATTTTTTACAACATCATATTTAACGCCTGCTTCTCTGAAATTACGGCGAAGCTTTGTATCCTGTTCAACGCTTATACCCTTATAATCGACAAGCACGCCTGCAACACTTGCTCCAAGCCTTTCTTTAAGACTTTCAACAACAGCTTTTTTGCTTTCCAAAACTTTTGCGCTCGGCATAAACTTTTTCACCTCCGTTTTATTCCGTAAAAAAAGGAACATTCTGACAAATTCCAAGACAGTCAAAGTGTTCCTTTAATAACAAAGATATTAACACTCCTCGGCGGGACTTACAAAAATATTGCCTTTTGCCTGCTGTCTTAGGAATTATTTTTCTGAATTTGATTATACCATAAAAACCAACTTTTGTCAAGCCCCTAATCAGTCAGCGGCTTTCGCGGGGTTGATTTTTACGCCGGGACCCATTGTTGAAGCAACAGCAACGCTTCTTAAATATTGTCCCTTTGACGTTGCCGGTTTTGCCTTTATAATAGCGTCCATAAGAGCCGCGTAGTTATCTTTAAGCTTTGCAGCACCGAAAGAAGCTTTACCTATCGGGCAATGAATAATATTTGTTTTATCGAGTCTGTACTCAATTTTACCGGCTTTAATATCGTTTATTGCTTTTGTTACATCGGGTGTAACTGTGCCTGCCTTTGGGTTAGGCATAAGACCTTTCGGACCCAAAACCTTACCGAGACGACCTACAACGCCCATCATATCGGGAGTTGCGACAACAATGTCATATTCAAACCAGTTCTCGTTCTGGATTTTCGGTATAAGCTCTTCAGCACCGACAAAATCAGCGCCTGCCGCCTCTGCCTCTTTAGCCTTATCGCCTTTTGCAAAAACAAGAACTCTAACCTTTTTTCCTGTTCCGTGCGGTAATACAACCGCGCCACGCACCTGTTGATCCGCATGACGAGAATCAACGCCAAGCTTTACATGAAGCTCTATTGTTTCATCAAACTTTGCCTTTGCAAAGCCAACTGTAAGCTCAAGAGCCTCCTGCGGTTCATACAGGTTAGCCTTATCATAGGCTTTTACGCTGTCAACGTATTTTTTACCTTTACTCAACTCTTCTACCTCCTTGTGGTTATGCGAAGCATATTACTTCTCCCACGTTTTTAACTTAGTCTTCAACTACAATACCCATACTTCTCGCAGTACCTGCCACCATACTCATTGCGGACTCAATACTTGCAGCATTAAGATCAGGCATTTTTGTTTCCGCAATCTGCTTTACAGCATCTTTCGAAATTGTCGCAACCTTTGTTTTATTTGGAACACCCGAAGCCTTATCTATTTTACAAGCCTTTTTAAGTAAAACAGCCGTAGGCGGAGTTTTTGTAATAAAACTAAAGGATCTGTCCGCATAAACAGTAATTACAACAGGAATAATATAGCCTGCGTCTTTAGCGGTTCTTTCGTTGAATTCCTTTGTGAACTGTGCAATGTTCAAGCCATGCTGACCAAGTGCAGGACCTACCGGTGGAGCCGGTGTAGCTTTTCCTGCAGGTATTTGCAGCTTAACCATTCCAACAACCTTTTGAGCCATTCGTTGCACCTCCTTTTAAAACAATGTGGTAAACGGCGGACGTGACTGACACGTCCTCCCACTGAAAACCGCCGCGTAAGCGGCAGCACAACTATATAAACCCCGCTTATCTGCGAGGAAGCTGTCAATCAAGCGGTTCAACCTGTTCGATTTCAAGGTCAACCTCTGTTTCTCTGCCCATGAAAAGGTCAACCATCATCTTAACCTTATTCTGTTCGACAGAAACGTCTATTACTTTACCGGTATAACCCGCGAGGGGACCTTCAAGAATTTTAACCGTGTCACCAACTTCAAAGTTGGCTTCAACAGCTCTTTTTTCAAGCTTCATACTGATTAGTTCGTTTTCCGTAAGCGGAACAGGTTTCGACTCAGGGCCAACAAAGCCCGTAACGCCGCGGATACCTCTTACCGCATGCCAAGTATCGTCACTCATTATCATTTTTATAAACACGTAACCCGGAAAAATTTTAACCTTTGCGCCGTCCGGCTTATCAGGATCTTCCGCTTCGGGGACACGGGTATCAATAATGACTTCCTGAAGATTTCTGTTTTCAATGAGCTTCCAGATATTGGCTTCAACTTTTTTTTCATACCCTGAATAGGTGTGAATGACATACCACCGAGCATGTCCTGCCATATTACGCACCCTCTTTTCAAAACATCAATCTTATATAATAAATGACTAGCAAGCTTATCGGGGGCGGGCCAGACAATTTTTTTTATTTCAGCCTTAACTTCACGAAAAAAGCTTAAAACTTTGTTCGGTTTTTTCACATTTGTTGTATCAGCCATTTTTTCCTCCATCCTTTCACTTTTTATAAAGCGAAAAACAAAATTTTTACTTTGTTTCTTTATGAACGGTATGTTTTCTGCAGAATTTACAATACTTGCTCATTTCGATTCTGTCAGGATCATTTTTTTTGTTTTTCATAGTATTGTAATTTCTCTGTTTACATTCCGTGCAAGCCAAAGTTATTTTAACTCTCATTTTAAAAGCTCCTTTCACGAATGTTCGCCTTTCACAGGTGCAAAAATAATATCTACATAAAAAAAACACCTCTTGGGCTTAATACATTATACCATAATATATTGGTTTTGTCAACCTTTTTTTCAAAATTTTATAATTTTATAATTTTTTCATATACCCGCATATATTTAAAAACGGCAGCTTACATATTATAAGCCGCCGTAATATTTTTATAAATATAAATTAAACTACACCGTGAGCCTTCATGGCTTCCGCAACCTTTATAAAGCCCGCGATATTCGCGCCGGCAACGAGGTTATCCTCCATACCGTACTCTTTTGCCGCAGCGCTTGCGTTTTTGTAAATATTAACCATAATACCGTGAAGCTTCTCATCAACTTCCTCAAACGTCCATGAAAGCCTCATTGAGTTCTGGCTCATTTCAAGCGCAGAAGTCGCAACGCCGCCAGCGTTTGCAGCTTTTGCGGGACCAAACAGAACCTTATTCGACTGGAATATCTCAATAGCTTCGGGAGTTGAAGGCATATTCGCTCCTTCCGCAACAGCCTTCACGCCGTTCGCAACAAGCGCTTTTGCCGACTCAGCGCTAATTTCGTTCTGTGTTGCGCAGGGAAGCGCGATATCACACGGAATTGTCCATATTCCGCCGCAGCCCTCCGTATATTTAGCATTTGGTCTGTAATTAATATATTCTTTAATTCTCTTTCTTTCAACTTCCTTAATCTGTTTAACGGCGCCAAGGTCAATACCTTCGGAATCATATACGTAGCCGTTTGAGTCGCTGAGAGCAACAACCTTTGCTCCAAGCTGCGTAGCCTTTTCGCAAGCGTAAATCGCAACATTACCCGAACCCGAAATTACAACGGTTTTACCTTCAAAGCTCATTCCCTTATCTTTAAGCATTTCGTCCGCGAAATAGCAAAGACCGTAACCTGTTGCCTGAGTACGAGCAAGACTTCCGCCGTAAGGAATACCCTTTCCTGTAAGAACTCCCGTAAACTCATTGCGAAGCCTCTTATATTGACCGTACATATAGCCTATCTCACGACCTCCGACACCGATATCGCCAGCGGGAACGTCGGTATCAGCGCCTATATGCTTTGAAAGCTCTGTCATAAAGCTTTGACAAAAACGCATAACCTCTCCGTCACTCTTGCCTTTGGGGTCAAAATCACTACCGCCTTTGCCGCCGCCGATAGGAAGACCTGTAAGCGAGTTTTTGAAAATCTGCTCAAAGCCAAGGAATTTTATTATACCCTCATAAACGGACGGATGAAAACGAAGACCGCCCTTATAAGGACCTATCGCGCTGTTAAACTGGATTCTGAAACCTCTGTTAATCTGCACCTTGCCGTTATCGTCAACCCACGGCACTCTGAACTTAATAATTCTTTCCGGCTCAACAATGCTGTCGATTACACCGCACTCAACATATTCCGGATGCTTTTCAATAACCGCTTCAAGAGATTCAAGCACCTCTCTTACAGCCTGATGAAACTCCGGCTCGCCGGGATTTCTCTTTTCGACTCTTTCCATAAGTCCGAGAAGATAAGTATTTTTTATTGCCATCTTTTTCTACCTCCGTTTATATTAATTTTTATTCACAAAAAATACATATTTATTATATCTTTTTTTTTTAATGTTTGCAAGTAGTTTTTGCCATTTTCTCCATTTTGCACAGTAATTTTATTATTTTAAAAACAATTTTGACATATTTTTTATAGTTTTTGTCAAATAACCATTTTTAACCTATTATATATTATTATTTTTTCCGGCATAATATAAATAAAAATTAATCGGAGTTGATATTTTTTATGGATAAAAAAACATACAGCGCTATGGTAAAAGAGCTTTCACCTTCGTCACCTATTTTTATGGATATTGTTAAAGCTTTTTTCGGCGGCGGGGCAATTTGCCTTTTCGGTGAAATATTAAGAAATTTTTATATAATGAGAGGAATTGACTCAAAATCCGCCTTAACGTGGGTAGCGATTACACTTATTTTAATTGCTCAGCTTTTTACGGGACTTGGCATATACGATAAAGCGGCAAAACATCTGGGCGCGGGAGCAAACGTACCGATAACCGGCTTCGCGAACGCTGTTGTTTCACCGGCAATGGAATACCACACGGAGGGACTTATTTTGGGTCTTGGCGCAAAGCTGTTTACAATCGCCGGTCCGGTAATAGTTTATGGTACGGCGGCATCGGTTTTAGCCGGACTTTTGTACTATTTTAAAGAGGTGTTGATGAAATGAGCAATCGTATGGGAAAACAAACGGTGGT
Source organism: uncultured Ruminococcus sp. (assembly GCA_902784805.1). Taxonomy (GTDB): domain Bacteria; phylum Bacillota; class Clostridia; order RUG12999; family RUG12999; genus RUG12999. Next base: position 9,071 of record CACZWD010000051.1, read on the forward strand.
TTTTAAAAATCCTCCGCATATATTTGCCGCTGCCGCCGTAGGCGGCAATGAAGAAGGAAAAGGTCCTCTCGCAAAATATTTTGACAAGATTTTTACAGACGCGTATCTCGGCGAGGCAAGCTGGGAGCACGCAGAAAGCAAACTGCAATTTCACGCCGTTAATATGCTGCTTGAAAAATCAGGTGTTCCTGCATCAAACATTGATATGATGTTTGGCGGTGACCTTATAAATCAATGCACAAGCTCATATTTTGCCGCTCGCGACCTTGCCCTGCCGCTGTACGGCATTTACGGAGCCTGTTCCACAATGGGCGAAGGTATGCAGCTTGCGGCTATGGCGGTTGCGGGCGGCTTCGCGAAAAAAACCGTTGCCGTAACATCAAGTCATTTTTGTTCATCGGAAAAGCAATTCAGATTCCCGCTCGAATACGGCGGACAGCGTCCGCCGACAGCTCAATGGACGGTAACGGCTTCGGGTGCCGTACTAATAACGGACGGTGAATGTATAGATACCGAATGTCCGAAGATTACACATATTACCACAGGCAAAATTATTGACATGGGCATAACGGACGCGAACAATATGGGCGCGGCAATGGCGCCAGCAGCGGCGGATACGCTTAAAGCTCATTTTTCCGATACGGGCTTTAAGCCTTCCGATTATGACTTAATTGTTACGGGTGACCTCGGAATGCTCGGCAAAGAGCTTTTGAAAAGGCTGCTTTTGGAATATAATATAGATATAGCCCCATATTATGATGACTGCGGCTGTATGATATATGATATTGACAGGCAGGACAAGCATTGCGGTGCAAGCGGCTGCGGCTGCAGCGCCTCTGTTTTCGGCGGATATCTTTTTCATCTTATGCAGACCAGAAAAATTAAAAAACTTTTGTTTATGCCGACAGGAGCGCTTATGAGTCCGCTGTCCTGTCAGCAGGGCGACAGCATTTCGGGTATAGCTCATGCCCTGCGAATAGAAGTAAATTAGGAGGTTTTAACATTGAATTATATTACTGCTTTTGTTATAGGCGGTCTGATTTGCGTAATAGGGCAGCTTTTAATTGACCTCACAAAGCTTACACCCGCCCGGATACTTGTTTTATATGTTGTGGCGGGAGTTTTCCTGGGGCTTTTCGGAGTATATGAGCCATTGGTGCGTTACGCGGGAGCGGGCGCGACCGTTCCCCTTACGGGCTTTGGCTATGCCCTGTTCGGAGGCGTAAAGGAAGCTGTTGATAAATATGGTTTTTTAGGTGTTTTTACAGGCGGTCTTACCGCCACGGCAGGCGGAATTGCCGCGGCAATAGTGTTCGGCTTTTTGATTGCGCTTGCGTTCAGACCCAAGGAAAAATAATATTAAAATTGCCGTCGTAACACTCGGCGGCAATTTCGTAAGGGCGGCAGTTTGCCGCCTGTTAATTTTAAAGCTTCTACTTACGCGAAAAAGCAGAAAAACATAATATGTTTTACAAAAAGGCATTGACAGCTAAATTTTTTTGGAGTATAATATATGATAGATAATTTTAACTTGGAAGTGAAAGTATAAAAATGGAAAAACTTGGACTTAACGAAATAAAGGCTCCCGTCGTTTTCGCTTGTGCCGCAGAACGACCCCAGCCTGCTCCTGATTAACGCGGGTATGGCGCCGCTTAAACCTTATTTTACCGGCGCGCGTGTACCTCCGAGAAAAAGAGTTACCACCTGCCAGAAATGTATCCGTACCCCCGATATTGAAAGAGTCGGGCACACGGCGCGTCACGGCACGTTTTTTGAAATGCTCGGCAATTTCTCTTTTGGAGATTATTTTAAGCACGAGGCGACCACGTGGGCGTGGGAGTTTATTACAAAAGTGCTTGAAATGCCTGTCGATAAGCTTTGGGTAACGATATATCAGGACGATGATGAAGCATACGAAATATGGACAAAGGAAGTCGGCGTTGACCCTTCGCGTATTGTCAGAATGGGCAAGGAGGATAATTTCTGGGAACACGGAACGGGTCCCTGCGGTCCCTGCTCCGAAATATATTTTGACAGAGGTGTCGAAAAAGCGTGCAGCCCCGATTGCAAGCTCGGCTGTGACTGCGACCGTTACGTAGAGTTCTGGAACCTTGTTTTCACTCAGTTTGATAAAGATGAAAACGGAAACTATAACAGGCTTCCGAACCCCAACATTGATACAGGTATGGGGCTTGAAAGGCTTGCGGCGATTATGCAGGGTGTAGATAATCTTTTTGAAGTCGATACCGTAAGAAATATTATGGCGCATATATGTAAAATTGCGGGCGCAGAGTACGGCAAGAACGAAAAAACAGATATTTCGCTCCGTGTTGTTACAGACCACATAAGAAGCACAACAATGATGATAAGCGACGGCGTGCTTCCTTCAAACGAGGGCAGAGGCTATGTGCTTCGCAGGCTTTTAAGAAGAGCGGCGCGTCACGGAAGGCTCCTCGGCATAAAGGGCGCCTTTTTATCGGAGGTCGCGAAAACAGTTATTAAAGAATCGGGCAGCGCTTATCCCGAACTTATCGAAAAAGAAGATTATATCAGAAAAGTTATAAGCGTTGAGGAAAACCGTTTCGGTGAAACCATTGAAGGCGGTCTTTCAATTCTTGAAGAATATATTGACGAAACCAAAAAAGCGGGCAAAACCGTGCTTGACGGAGCGAAAGCCTTTAAGCTTTACGATACATACGGTTTTCCGCTTGATTTGACTGTTGAAATTCTGGACGAGCAGGGGCTTTCGGCGGATAAGGACGAATTTGACAGACTTATGCAAAATCAGAAGGAAACCGCAAGGTCATCAAGAAAAGACAGTTCTTCATGGGACGCCGCGGGCACGTTTGAAACGGGTATTACAAAAGCTACCGATTTTGCCGGATACGATAATGATGTATGTGAAGGAAAAATTATTGCCATTGCCTCCGGCGGCGAGCCTGTTTCTGTTATAAACGGCGGTGAAAAAGGCATAATTATAACCGACAAAACCGTATTTTACGGTGAAGGCGGCGGTCAGGTCGGTGATACGGGAAAAATCGAAAGCGTAAAAGGCAAAGCGATTGTTACCGATACAAAAAAGAATCATGACGGCGTTTATATGCATGTTGTCGAGGTTACGGAAGGCACGTTCTCCGCGGACGATACCGTTACTCTTTCAATAGATAAAGAGCGCAGAAGCGCGATTGAGAGAAATCACTCCACAACGCATATGCTTCAGAAGGCACTTCGTCTTGTTCTCGGAAATCACGTTGAACAGGCAGGCTCTTTTGTCAGCGACAAGAGGCTTCGTTTTGACTTTACCCATTTTGAAGCCGTAACGGAAAATCAACTTAAAGAAATTGAAAATATTGTAAATAAAGAAATTCTTGCGGCGGACAGCATTTCAACACAGGTTCTTCCGATTAACGAAGCTAAAAAGCTTGGTGCGACCGCGCTTTTCGGTGAAAAATACGGCGATGAGGTAAGAGTTGTTAAAATGGGCGAATTCAGCATAGAGTTTTGCGGAGGCTGTCACTTAAAAAATACCGCAAATGCGGGAATGTTTAAACTTCTTTCCGAATCGGGCGTTGCCGCGGGAGTCAGAAGAATTGAAGGTGTTACAGGCGGTGAAGTACTTGAATATATAAGGCGCCGCGACGAGCTTATAAAAGAAACGGCACTGACGTTAAAAACCACAGAAGCGGAGCTTGACGTAAGAGCTAACAATATTATGTCTGAAATAAAAGAGCTTAAAGGCGAGCTTGAACAAATGAAATCAAAGCTTGCGGGCGGAATGACTGATGAGATAATCTCTCTTGCTGAGGTTAAGAACGGCGTAAGCATTATCGCGGCAAAGGTAAGCGGTATGAAATCAGATGAAATCAGGACTCTTTGCGATAAAATAAAGGACAAGCTTCCCTGCAGCGCAATGCTTATAGCAAGTGCCGACGGTGAAAAAATAAATCTTGTGGGTATGGCAACAAAAAATGCTGTACAGAAAGGTATCCATATAGGCAATACTCTTAAAGCGGCGGCGGCGGTATGCGGCGGCGGCGGCGGCGGAAAGCCCGATATGGCGCAGGGTGCAGGAAAAGACGTGTCAAAAATTGACGATGCCGTAAATGAAGCAAAAGCGGCTATGCTTGGTATGATTAAATAAACCTTGAAAGGACGATAAATATGAACGATTGCCTTTTTTGTAAAATAATCGCGGGTGAAATTCCGTCGGAAAAAGTTTATGAGGACGAATATGTTTATGCCTTTAAAGATATAAACCCCGTTGCGCCCGTGCATGTGCTGGTTGTTCCGAAAGAACATATCGCCTGTGCCGATGAGGTAACGGACAAAAACAGCGGCAGCGTGGCAAAGGTGTTTGAGGCTATTGCGAAAATCGCGGAAAAACTTGGTATTAAAGGCAGTTACCGCGTTGTAAACAACTGCGGCGAAAATGCGGGGCAAACGGTTTTCCATATGCATTTTCATCTTATCGCGGGCGGAAGCTTCGGCTGGCCTCCCTGCTGAAAAGAAGGTTACCAAGATGAAAAATAACTTTTTTGCTTTTTTAAGCCGAATGAAATATATCAACCGCTGGGGGCTTATGAGAAGCACTCATGTTGAAAATATCCAGGAGCACAGCCTGCAGGTCGCGATGATTGCGCACGGTCTTGCTGTTATAAAAAACAAATATTTCGGCGGAAACATAAATGCCGAAAAAGTTGCTGCCGTCGCTATGTATCATGACGCGAGCGAAATTATAACAGGTGATTTGCCGACTCCCGTGAAATATCATAACCGTGATATTATTGCCTCTTATAAAGACCTTGAAAAGCTTGCGAACGAAAAAATCATAAGCTTTTTGCCGCCTGAAATGCAAGAGGAATATAAAGAGCTGTTTTTCTGCGAAGACAGCTATATAGAGAGGCTTGTAAAAGCGTCAGACAAATTAAGCGCTTATATAAAATGCGTTGAGGAAACAAATGCCGGCAACAAAGAATTTCAGATTGCGAAAAAAACCTTAAAAGCCTGGCTTGACAGCTGTGATATGCCGGAGGTTGAATATTTTATGAAAAACTTTATGGACGGCTTTTCGCTCAGCCTTGATGAAATGTAAAACCGATACAGATAAAGGAGCTGTGACAGTTTTTGTCACAGCTCAGAGCGCTGACAAACTCGGTCTAACGCAAGCAACTTTATTATTTTAAAACCCGTAACATTTTTTTAATTTTTTTTCTTTGTTTTATGTGAGCGGCG
>CACZWD010000052.1 GCA_902784805.1 uncultured Ruminococcus sp.
GTTAAAACCTATTTCAAAAGGCTCCGAAACAGATGAAGAAATATCAACAACGTCATTTACCTTTCCTCTTGTTGTCATACAAAATACCGTCATTTTATTACCCGCGAATTTGAGCCTTATAGGACTTTTCGCCGCGCTTTCGTCAATTACGAGGGCTGCTCTTTCAAGGCTGTCCGCAAACTCGTTTTTATTTATTACCGTTTCAAAAAGGATGTCTGTCGGAATAAACCTTCTGTAATCAACAAAATCTCCTTCAAGAAGTCTTGAAACAAAACGGCAGCTTCCTATTTCAAACAAAACGAAATTTTTTGATACCGACATTTTAACGATATCATCTTCGGGCTTTATAATTTTTGCGAAATCATTTAAAGCGCGGCAGGGAATAATGCACTCAAATTTTTCTCCTTCGTAATTTATGCTGTCCCATCTTGCCGCAAGCCTTGCGCCGTCAAGCGCCGAAGCTGTAATTTTATTTTTTTCTATTTCAAATTTCACGCCGAGAAGAACAGGACGCCCTATATCAATCTGCGCCGCCGCGAAAGAAGATTGTCTTACAACCGAAAGATATTTTTCCGGCTCGATTTCAAGAAATTTATCACCGTTTACAGTCGGAAAATCGGGATATTCCTCCGCCGAAACACCGCTTATATCATATTCAACGTCCATACATTTTATATGAGTAACGTTATTTTCTTTAACCTCGAAAAAAACGATTCCGTCCGGAAGCTTTCTTATGATTTCGCATATTATATGAGAGTTTAAAGTTATGGCTCCTTTTTCGCTTATATTAGCCTCAATCTCATAACTTACCGCGGTATCGAGATTATTTCCGATAATAGTAAGTTTATCGTCAGCATCAAAAAGCAGGTTTTCGAGAATAGCCACGGTAGGTCTTGTCGGCGTTGCTTTTGAAGCGGCCATAACGCCGTCAAGAATATCGTTTTTGTTACATGAAAATTTCATTTTGTTTTTCTCCTCTTTTAACAGAATATTTTAAATAAAAAACGCGAAGCGCACGTCTGCTTGAATGTATGTATAAAATAGCAGTATATAGTAGGGTATGTTAATATGTGGATAAATTGATTTTTTAAGGATTTAAAGCCAAAAATTACAAAGTTCATATATGGAAAAAAAAGCCTTTATATTTAAAACTTTTTAATGTGATTTCCATATGTAAAGATTTTCCGCATACTTTAATAACATTTCTTAAACAGTGTTGAAAACTCTTTTATTTAAGACTCTTTTAAAGAATGAATAAGCGTATCAACAGAATGTTTGAGCTGCGCGTTTATGTGCATTTGCGATTCCATTTTTGAAAGGGAATTTATAACGGTTGTGTAATCACGATTAAAGTATTTGCCGACTTCTTTGAGAGATTTCGAGGTAAGCTGCCTCGAAATATACATGGCAACCTGTCTCGCGAGAACAACCTCCTTATTTTGTTTGGGTGACTTCATATCATCTTTTGTTATGTCGTAATAATCGGATACTTTTTCAGCTATCTGGTCTATTGTATAGCTTTTTATAACGGGAGTTATAATATCTTTAAGTATTTCCTCAAGCTCTTTGTTTGTAAAATTTCCCTCACTTCCGTTAAAAGTCGTAAAGGCTCTTACTCTTGTAAGGGCGCCGTTAAGCTCACGAATATTATTGACAACATTTTCGGCAATAAATTCAAGCGTTGATTGTTCAAGCTCAAAACCGCCGGCGTTGCATTTCTTTTTTAGAATTGCCATACGGGTTTCGTAATCGGGAGGTTGAATATCGCACATTAAATCTCCCTGAAAACGTGTGCGGAGCCTTTCTTCAAGCGCAAGCATTTCATTCGGCGGTCTGTCGCCCGAAATAATAATTTGTTTGCCGGCGTTGTAAAGATGATTAAACGTATGAAAAAATTCCTCCTCAGTTTGTACCTTTCCCGCGATAAACTGAATATCGTCAATTAAAAGAATATCAATCTGGCGGTATTTGTCACGGAATTTTTGTGTAGTATTTGTTTTTATGGAGTTTATGAGGTCGTTTGTAAAATCCTCAGAGGTTACATAAAGAACTTTTGTAGAAGGATTTCTGCCGAGAGCGTAATTGCCGATAGCGTGCATAAGATGCGTTTTACCGAGACCGGAATGACCGTATATGTAAAGAGGGTTGTATGAGCCCGGCATATCGGCGACAGCGACGGCAGCCGCGTGAGCCATACGGTTTGAGCTTCCTACCACAAAAGTATCAAAGGTAAATTCCGGAACAAGTCCGAAATCGGTATCGTCTTGCGGAACAAAAACTTTCGGTTTGTTTTTTTCATACGCTTCCGCCTCGGTTTCGGTTAAAATAACCGCTCTTACGGGAAAACCGCAAGCCTTAAAAAGCGCGTTTGATATTTTATCAATATAATTTTTTTCTATTACGTTTTTTGACATAGCGAGAGGCGTTTTTAAAATAAACTCGTTAGCTTTAAGCTCAAGAGGTTCAAGAGGCTCAATCCATGTTGAATATGTAACCTCAACCATTTCGGGCTTTAAAAACCCGGTCGCGTCACGCCACACAATATTTATGTCAAGTGTTTCTTCATTTGCCATTATTGTACCTTTCCGCTCCTTTAAAAGAGCTTTTATTATTAATCTGAAAAGAATGAAAATCATAAATCTACTATTATATAATAGCATACAAATATATTATACCATATTTATACTGAAATTGCAAGCTTTTACCGCTTAAAAAATAAAAAAACAGGCGGTGATAAAATGATGCATTTTATCACCGCCTGTCAAAATAATTATTCCTGCGGATATATTTTTGTGTCAAAAATTTCGTTTGTTTTTTCATCACGCAGTTTTATTGTTGCTTTAGCACTGTCGTCTCCGTTATAACGACGGTAATAAAGCATTTTGAGCCCTAAAGCAAAAACCTGAAAATTATCGCTCGAGGCTTTAAAATCCTCTTTACTGCTTACAGTAATTTCCGCCTCCGATAAATCTTCATTTACAGTTACTTTTTTTATCGAATCGGAGCCTCCGTCCTTTTGCATTTCGTCCGCGGCATCTTGTACGGATTTTTTAAGCTGTTCAAGCGTTTTTTTATGACCGTCCTTTGTCATAACAATGTTAAGTGAGCCGTCCTCGGCTGTTTCGGCGCTTATAACTCCTTCCTGGTTTAAAATTTGCTTTGCTTCCTCTTTCGCGGCGTCTATGCTTTCAAACATTGCGGCGGGAAGCGTAATTTTAACTTCTTTGTCGTTATCCTGATTATCTGTCATGGAAGACGCGTTGTTATTGTCATCTGTCATACCCATATTGTTTTTTTCCATACAGCCGCAAAAAATTAAAGCGCAGCACATAAAAACACAAAAGAAAGAAAAAAGTTTTACAAAATTGTTTTTCACGTTATTTACCTCCTGATATTAATATATTATATATTTTGTATTTATTACGAGAAAATTATACATATTAAATTTCGCCGATCTAAAAAATTTTAAAAAAAATTAAATCAGAGTAATGCTCCGCTGAGGGAGAGCGAAGGTTGCGATAGATTGCAAGTAAGCGCAAGGCGGGGGACATCTGCGCTTAGGTTATACTAATTATTATAAAGTAAAAGATTTAAAAAAATTGGCATATTAAAAGAACATACCGCAAAAATTTTTGCGGTATGTCAGAGCGCTGACAAACTCGGTCTAACGCAAGCAACTTTATTATTTTAAAACCCGTAACACTTTTTTAATTTTTTTCTCTTTGTTTTATGTGAGTGGCGTACCGCAAAAATTTTTGCGGTATGTCTCTTTTTGGGAGTATGATATGAAAAAATTTATAGTATAGCCGGATTATCCGACTTTCTACCAGCAAAAATGGGGTTAATAAAAAGCCTGTCGATTATTTTTTTATAAGCTAAATTGACGGCTTGTTTTAGAAGACTGTAATTCTCGCTTTACGGTTATAAATTTTATTAACCCCGCACATTAAAATACGGCAATACGATTTTTTGGAGGAAATCGCCCGGTATTAATGTGGTTTTTTACAGATAAGATATTACCTTATGCTCCCATTATACAAGGCAATTGTGAAAGCTGTATGAAAATTAAATAACAATTTCACGAAAATACAATATTTTAAAAAAACAGGCTTATGATAAAAGAAATCTTTAAAAGCACATAAAAAATACTTCATAAATTAATTGTGCGGCGTAATAGGTTTACATAATATACTGTAAGGTTTACAAAAATATTTGTTTATAGTTTACGAACATTTATACGGACTTTAGTTTTCCACATTTGATTTCCACAATTTCCACATAGTTTTCCATATCATTTTCTTGTTTTTGCCCATAAACAGGGCAAGTTTTCAACATTTATAAACGGTAATCCTATGCCAATGTGGAAAACTTTTTATAATTTGGTTTACATAATGTATAAAAATGAGTTACTTGAACCAAAAATGTGGAAAACTAATGGAAAATGTGAAAAACTCGCAATATTAAGCTGTTTTTTTAAAAAAAATATTATCTAAACAGTACGTTTCGATTTTTTTCAACATTATGATATGTTTTTTTACATCGTTTTAGTGAAAAATTTTTAACTTTTCCGGTTTCGCTTTATACCTGCCTTTTCCCAAAAAAATTTTTTTTCAACAGCAAAAAAAGGTTTACAAAAAGTAAAAGCTGTGATAAAATAATAACGGTGTTTTGTAAATCGCAAACGGAGTTTACATAATGTGTCGTTTTTGATATACCGCAATATTTTCGGGTGGTGAGGTTTTTGGGAGAGAAAATTAAGATTAAAGAAGCGATTGTTGTTGAAGGCAAATACGATAAAATTAAGCTGTCATCAATTTTTGACACGCTTATAATAGAAACAACGGGGTTTTCGGTTTGCGCCGACAAAGAAAAGCTTGACTATATACGCAAGGTGGCTGAAGAAACGGGGATAATTGTTTTTACCGATTCTGACAGGGCAGGCTTTTTGATAAGAAATTTTTTAAACGGCAGCGTTAAAAAGGAAAATATAAAGCACGCTTATATTCCGCAAATTCACGGTAAAGAGGCTCGCAAAGAAAATTTTTCAAAGGACGGCTTTTTGGGAGTTGAAGGAGTGGATAAGGATATTATAGTGGATGTGATTTTAAAAGCGGCTCCAGTCGTCTCCGAAAAACAGGGCAGAGCCGTAACAAAAAAAGATTTTTATGAGGACGGTTTTTCCGGAACGGCTTGCAGCAAGGAAAAACGCGGCAAGCTGAAAAAGCTTCTCAGCTTGCCTGAAAATTTATCGTCAAACGCGCTTTTGCAGGCGGTAAATCAGCTTATGGGATATGAAGAATATAAAAAAACAGCGGACAGCATAAAGTAGCTGTCCGCACATTTTTTCGAGCGGAAGCTTGCCGCCCGAATAAGAATTAAATTATATGGTTTTTCTCAAAGAAATTGATAGCCAAAAGCCCTAAAACCACACCGATAACGCCTTGCAAAAGGTTTGCGGGTATATTTAAAAGGGCAGGATAAAAACCGTACAGAAAGCCTTCAAAAACGTAATAAGCAATAGCCATAAAAAGCTCGGCGAGAGCAGCGCTTATACCGCAAAACAAAAGGCTTTTTTTGCGCCCGGTTATTTCGGGCAGGGCATAAACGATAAGTGCCATAACGCCCTTTATAACAAAGGTCGCCGGTGCATAGAACGCGTACCCCGAAAAGATGTCCGCGAGAGCCGAGCCGATGCCTGCCGCCGCGAAGCCGAAGGCGGAGCCTAAAAGCCTGCCCGAAAGAAGCACCGCGAAATCACCGAGGTTTAAATACCCTTTAAGCGGTGAAGGAATTTTTATCAGCATTGTCATAACGCAGGTAAGCGCCGCAAAAAGCGCCGAAAAAACAAGTTTTTTTGTTTTCAAAATAAAATCTCCTCTCCTTCAAAAGCCTGCGACAAGTCGTGAATTATATCTTTTATACTTTCTGTACCTATCGAAAGCCTTACAGTGTTTGGTTTTATGCCGCTTTCAAGAAGCTCTTTTTCCGAAAGCTGTGAATGTGTTGTGCTTGCGGGGTGAATTACAAGCGATTTTACATCGGCAACGTTTGCGAGCAGCGAAAAAATCTCAAGCCTGTCAATAAAAGCTCTCGCTTCTTTTTCTCCGCCTTTAATTTCAAAAGTAAATATTGAGCCGCCGCCGTTTGGATAATATTTTTCATAAAGCTTATGGTCGGGGTGCGAAGGCAGAGCGGGGTGATTTACTTTTTCAACCTTCGGGTGGTTTACAAGAAAATCAAGCACTTTTTTTGTGTTTTCAACGTGTCTTTCAACTCTGAGTGAAAGCGTTTCAAGCCCTTGCAAAAGAAGGAACGCGTTGAACGGCGAAATTGCCGCGCCCGTATCTCTTAAGGTTATGGCGCGGATTTTTGTTATGAAAGCTGCGCTGCCGACAGCTTTTGTAAAGGAAATACCGTGATAACTCGGATTAGGCTCTGTAATCGAAGCGAATTTGCCGCTTTTTTCCCAATCGAACTTTCCGCTGTCAACAATTATACCGCCAAGAGTCGTTCCGTGACCGCCTATAAACTTTGTTGCCGAATGAACGACAATATCAGCCCCATGCTCAATCGGACGGAAAAGATAAGGCGTCGCAAAGGTTGAGTCCGTTACAAGCGGAATGTTCTCGCTGTGCGCAATTTCCGAAAGAGCCTCAATATCGGGAATATCACTGTGCGGGTTGCCGAGAGATTCCGTAAAAATCGCCTTTGTGTTCGGTTTAATCGCGGCGCGCACCTCGGAGATATTATGAATATCAACAAAAGTTGCCTTTATGCCGTACTGAGTAAGGGTATGCGCAAGCAGATTATATGTGCCGCCGTAGATTGTTTTTTGAGCCACAATGAAGCAAGATTAATCAGGGCGTAGGTTATTGCCGCCGCGCCCGACGCAACCGCAAGCGCGCCTATACCGCCTTCAAGAGCGGCAATTCTCTTTTCAAGAACATCCTGCGTCGAATTTGTAAGTCTGCCGTAAATATTGCCTGCGTCGGCAAGTCCGAAACGTGCCGCGGCATGGTCGGAATTTTTAAAAACATATGATGTTGTCTGATAAATCGGTACAGCCCTCGCGTCACTCGCGATGTCGGGAATTTCCTGACCGATATGTAATTGCTTTGTTTCAAAGCCCCAGCTTGATGTATCTTTAATTTGTGCCATTTTATTATTCTCCTTTTCTTTAAAAAATCCTTTTTTGTAACACTGTTCTTTTTGTCACATTCGTCCGTTGCGGAAATTTTGCCGAAGAAGTTTAAAAAACATTTTTATCATTTTATTCAGTCCTTACACAAATATTATAAAACCTATATGTTTTGTATGAATTAGATTATATCACATATTTTTCGGATTGTCAATAGTTTTTTTAAATTTTTTTGTGATACAAAAAACGGAACATAAAAATATGTCCGTTAAGTGTTTGATTTTTCGGTTTTTTATTTTTTTACAAACCAAACGACATTACCACAAGCGGTATTGTAATAACCGAAAGGACAGTCGAAACCGACACAAGCTCCGAAGCGTAGTTCGCGTCAAGATTGTATTTTGCCGCGAAAAGGGTTGTAATGTTTGCCACCGGGCAGGCTGCGGGAATAATAATTGCCTTTGCCACATCCGGAGGAATATTTATAATTTTTGCGGCAAAAACGCAGGAAAGCGGTATTATTAAAAGTCTCATAAAGCATACGGCGTATATAACCGGCTTTTTGAGGCAGGCGGCAAAATTGATTTCGGAAAGATAATATCCCAGCACAAGCATAGCGAGAGGCGTGTTAAGCGAGGCAATATAACCGATAACCGATTTAATTACACCGATTCCGGCATTTAACGGAGCGGGGTAGGCTTTAAACCAAAAACCGCTGAAAAATAAAACCATACTGACAACTGTACCGATAACGCCGGGATTTATAAAGCCTTTTTTTAAAGAAATTTCACGTTTATTACCGCCTGTGTAAAGGTATATTCCGTGTGTCCAATAAAGCGGAGTAAATACGGCAAGATACATAGAGCCGAAAAACACTCCCTGATTTCCGAGCGCCGCGCTTAAAAGAGGAATTGCCATAAAGCCGCAGTTTGAATATATTGAGGCATATGTGTTTATGCGGCGGTGATTTTCGTCCTTCTGCCGTTTAAAAACAACCGTGGAAAGCACAATTGCAAAGATATGTAAAAAAAGAGCAAACGCCGCGGCAATACCAAGATTTTTTACTTCACTGACATTAAAAGGTTTTTCATATGAAGTAATAAGCACGCAGGGCGTAACGACGCTTAAAAGCACCGTTGTCATTTCTTTTGCGCCTTTTTCGGTAAGCTTTTTCATTCTCGCGAGAAAAAACCCCACCATTACAAGACCAAAAATAATAAGTACCTGATTTGCGACAATTTTAGAAAGTTCCATTTTCTGTTCCTTTAAAATGCGTTTTTAATATGTATAATTTTCGGCTTTTCTGTGCCGTCACAGGAGCCGTACACCTCAATAACGTCAAAACGAAACGTTTTTTGAAGGTGATTTTTTAATATATAATATTCCGCCGCGCGGCGGATTTTTCTTTGTTTCTCGTGCCCGACAGCCTCGCGGGGAAGCCCAAAAGCGGTACCTCTGCGCTGCTTGACTTCAACAAACGAAACAACGCCCGCTTTTTCGGTAATTATGTCAATTTCCGCAAACCCGGCGTTAAAATTTTGACAAAGAATTTTGTAACCGTTCTTTTTTAAAAATTTTACGGCAAAATTTTCTCCGCGGTTTTTTGACGAGCCTCCGAACCAAAGAAAAACATTGATTTTCTTTTTAAGTTTCATTGCGGGTACCTTCGGTTTTTTCATAAACCTCATATTCGTCCCATATTTGCTCAAGCTGCTCAAAGGTTTTTTTAACCTCGTCCTTCCTTCGCATACCTATAGCCACAATAAGACTGTTTACAAGGCTTAATGGCGCGACAAGGGAATCAACAAACGATGCCATATCGCTTCTCGCGATAAGCTTATGAGTTGCGTATTCGTTTATAGGGGCATAGGGGCTGTCCGCAATAGTGATAATTTTGCTGCCTCTTGACGAAGCAAACTGCACCGCTTTGAGAGTCCTTTTGGAATAACGGGGAAAGCTGATTGCAAGCACAACGCTGGTTTTATCCGTTCTTATGAGCTGCTCAAAAATCTCGCTTGAACTGCTTGTATGAAGAAGCTTTACATTAGGTAAAAGCAAGGTTGTGTAAAAATATACAAATTGCGCAATTGATGCGGCGCTCCTGACACCCAGGATATAAACATTTTTCGCGTTTATAATAGCGTCAACCGCGCCCGAAAACTCTTTTCTGTCGGTGTCCTCAAGTGTTTGTTTTATTTTTTCAAGGTCAGCCTGCATAACGGTTGTAAGTATATCTTTATCGCCCATACGACTTGTTGTGACGTCCATTCTCTGTACAGAGGTCAGTTTGTTCGGGATGATCTCCTGCAAGGCGCGCTGAAAAGAAGCAAAACCGTCACAGCCCAGCTCATACGCGAAACGAACAACGGTCGATTCGCTTATGCCAACCTCCGCCGCAAGAGACGATGCGTTGAGATAGGCTGCCTTATCGTATTTTGAAAGGACAAAATCCGCAATTTTTTTGTGTCCTTTGCTGAAATCATTGTAATTTTCTTTTATTTTTGTAATAATATCAACAGAAGTTTCCATTTAAGTACCCTTCTTTTACAATATTTTTTTCGCTATGTAAAAAACCTTCTCGCTTTTTTTCACAGGTTCCTCAAACGACAAATCATCATAAACCGCCATAAGCGACAGCCCCGCTTTTTTAAGGAGAGCTTTGATTTTTTTGTCGGAATACGCCTTCTCATAGTGAATTTCGTTTATTCTTTTATATGAACTGCCGTTTTTAACAAAAACATTAAGGTTAAATTCGCAAATATTTTCTTCGGAATCGTAATAATTTTCCCAGCTGTAAAAAACGCCGTCACGTTCATCGTTAAATATATTTCCGGCAAGTATGTTTTCAAGCTTGTATTTTGTGTTTACATCAAAAACAAATACACCGCCGGGATTGAGATAGTTGCGCACCCATTTAAAACAGGTTAAAAGGTCGTCCTCATCGAGAAGATAATTTATGCCGTCAAGAAGGCAAATTACAGCATCAACCGTACCATAAAGCTCAAAATTTTTAATATCTTGCTGCAAATATAAAATATCTCTGTCGCCTTTTTTCTGCCGTGCCTGAGTAAGCATATCGGCGGAAGAATCAACTCCAATCATTTCGTAGCCGAGGTCATAAAGCAATGACGTGGCAGTGCCTGTGCCACAGGCAAGGTCAAGAACGGACCTAACTTTAATATCCGCAAACTTTTTAAAAAGCTTTGTAACATATTTTACACGGCTTTCGTAATCGACGTCATAGGTTAGCAAATCGTAAACGGAAGCAAAGCTACCGTAAGAAGCAGCAGCCTCTTTTGAGGCACGAATACCTATATCATAACCACCTTTTCCGCGGGAGGTTATATCGTCAATTTTCGCAATAAGCGAGGAGCTTACATTCATACTTGCCGCAATATCGCTGTACATATTTCCGCTTTTAAGCATATCCGCGACCTTAAGCCTTTCGGAAATTGCCATAAGCTCGGACGGCGAGCACAGCTCCGAAAGGAAGGTTTTCATATCATTTTCATTATCAATAGCAGTAAAAGCACGCACGAGGCGGCTAATATTATTTTCGGTTTTTTTCATTTTGTTCTCCATTGTGAGGTTTTAGGCAAAAAGAGGCGACAACTCGGTTTAACTGAAAAAATAAGGCTATCCAGCTAAGGATAGCCTTAAAAAGCTTGTTTTTTAGATAATTGCAAGAGTTGATTCTTTATCAAACAAGTGCATTTTTTCAAGGTCAAACGCAACAGTGATTTTATCGCCTGTTTTTGCTGTTGAACGAGGATTAACCTTTGCAACAAAATGCTCCCCTTCAAAGATAAGGTAAAGTAATGTTTCGGCACCCATTGCTTCGGTAAGTTCAACATCA
>CACZWD010000053.1 GCA_902784805.1 uncultured Ruminococcus sp.
TCCTGTTTTACACGCTCAATGTTTGCGTCGGGCTTATCTATCTTGTTAATGGCAACAACAATATCAACGCCTGCCGCTTTTGCGTGGTTTATTGCCTCGACCGTCTGCGGCATAATGCCGTCGTCCGCCGCAACCACAAGGATTGCAACGTCGGTAACCTGCGCTCCCCTGAGCCTCATAGCGGTAAACGCCTCGTGACCGGGAGTATCAAGGAAGGTTATATCCCTGTCGCCCACACGAACCTTGTAAGCGCCGATATGCTGCGTAATGCCGCCTGCTTCGGTTGCGGTTACTGAGGTTTTGCGGATTGCGTCAAGAAGCGAGGTTTTACCGTGGTCAACGTGTCCCATAACAACAACAACGGGCGGACGCGGTTTTAAATCCTCCGGAGCGTCTTCGGTGTCATTAAACAGTATATCCTCTTTTGTAACAATTATTTCAAGCTCAGTTTCAAAGCCCATATCATCAAGAATAAGTGATGCGGTATCGTAATCGACGGTTTCGTTTACGTTTGCCATTTGTCCCAGCATCATCAGATTTTTTATAATTTCGGTTGCAGGACGGTTTATACGCTCTGCAAGCTCGCCCACTGTAATTTCCGCGGGAACAAGAACGTGAATTTTTTCCTTCTTTTCGGGAGCTTTTTTGTGCTGTTTCTGTTCAAGCGGCTTGGCTGTCTTGGCTGTTTTTCCGGCGCCTTTTTTAATTTTTTGCTTTCTTGACTGTTTTTCGTCATCTTTTATGCCTTCAACAAGACCTTCTATTTTTTCCTCATCATCAAACTTTTTAAGGTCAACATCATTTGCCCTTGTGTTGACATATGAGGGAGAACGGTCCTCGCCGGAAACTTCTTCGGAAGGCTCGGGTTCCGTTGCGGGAAGCTCCGTTTTTTCCGCCGGCGCCGCATCTTTTTTCGCTTTTGTGGTTTTTTTTGCGGGAGCGGCTTCCGTTGCCGGTTTTTCGGCAGCTTTTTCCTTCTTTTCCGGCTCGGCTTTTACTTCACCTTTTATAAGTAAAGGCTCAATATCGCCTGTAACAAGCGCGCGGTTTATCATATGTTCAAAAACAAGATTAAGCTCATTCGGTTCAAGACCGCTTGTGCTGCTCTTTTTATCTATGCCGAATTCTTTAATCAGCGCAAGCATATCCTTGCCGGCCATTCCAAAGCTTTTGGCAATGTCGTTAATTTTTATCTTTGCTGCTGCTTTTGCCATATATGCTCATTCCTTTCTGTTAAGAGATAATCTTTTTAAACGCTTCGGCAAAACCTTTGTCTAAAAAGGCAATAACGGCTTTTCCGTCTTTGCCGAGAGCATTGCCGAGCTTTTCCTTTTCGGAAAATATATTTACAGGGGTGTTTTTTTCAGCGCAAAGCGCTTCGAGTTTTTTTCTTGTGTTTTCGCCGCAATCCGAGGCAAAAATCACAAGAACGGCTTTTTCTGTCAAAACGGCTTTTCTTGCGGCGCTTTCTCCGAGAGCGAGACGCCCCGATTTAAGGCACAGGCCACAAAGCGAAAGAGCCTTTTTTTCGGCGTTTTCAGGGTAAATTTTCCTCATTTATCTGCTCCTTTAAGGTTTCAAAAACTTCCGCGGGAATTTCCGTGTTTAAAGCTCTTGAAAGGCTCTTTTTTTTCTGTGCCGTTTCAAGACACGAAAGGCTTTTGCAAATATATGCGCCTCTTCCCGAAGCTTTGCCTTTGCTGTCATAAAGGACGGTGCCGTCAGGAGTTTTTACAACCCTCATAAGCTCTCTTTTGTCTTTTGTCAATTTGCAAGCCGTGCAGCGTCTTTGCGGTATTTTCTTTTCCAAAACATCACCCCGTTTTAAAGCTTTTATTCGTTTTCGGATTCAAACTGTTCTGTGCTTTTTATATCGATTTTCCAACCCGTAAGCTTTGCGGCAAGCCTTGCGTTAAGCCCTTCCTTGCCTATTGCGAGCGAAAGCTGGCTTTCGTCAACAACAACGGTTGCCTCTTTTTTGCCCAGGGTTTCCCATTCATCGTTTACAATTACTTTTGTAACTTTTGCGGGGCTTATTGCGGCAGAAAGAAGCTCTGTCGGGTCATCGCTGTATTTAACAATATCAACCTTTTCGCCCCAAAGCTCCTCAACAACAGCGTTTACACGGCTGCCGTGATTGCCGACGCACGAGCCGACGGGATCAACCTTCGGGTCATTTGAAAATACGGCGATTTTCGACCTTACGCCGGGCTCTCTTGCGACGCTTTTTATTTCAACAATGCCGCTTTCAATTTCGGGAACCTCACGCTCAAAAAGCCTTTTTACAAGGTCTGCGTTGGTACGGGAGACAACAATGTGAGGGTCTCCTCTCGATGAATTTTTAACATCAACAACCAAAACCTTCAGCTTATCGTTCAGGGTATAGTTTTCACCTTTAACCTGCTCTCTTGAAGGCATTGTCGCTTCGGCGCCGCCGATATCGAGAATAACATTTATACGCACGGGCTGAGGGCTTTTGGGTTTATCCTCCGAAGGACGGGGAACAACCTTTTCAAACCTTCTGACTGTTGCGGTTATAATATCGTTTGATTTAATTGAAAATTCCTCAAGTATTCTTTCTCTTTCCGCTTCACGAAGCTTTTGAAGAATAATCTGCTTGCCTGTCTGCGCAGCTATTCTGCCAAAATCCTTCGGGGCAATTTCAATTTTTATTGTGTCACCGATTTTTGCTTTTGCGTTGTACTCTTTCGCGTCGTTTAAAAGTATTTGGTTGTCATCGGGACCGAATTGCTCGTCAAAATCCTCAACGACAATTTTTGAAGCAATAACCTTAATAACGCCCTTGTCGCTTATATTAATTTCAACATTTTCACATTCGTCCTTATAGTTTCTTTTATAGGCGTGCGCAAGAGCCGTTTTAAGTGCGTCAAGCATATAATCTTTTTTTATGCCCTTTTCTTTTTCAAGAAGCTCCAGGGCAAGCGCCAATTCGTTTATGGTAGCCATTTCCTTTAATTTCCTCCTTGTAAAACTAATTTAAATGTCCGGATATAATCTCACGTACATATATTTTTCTTTTTCTACGGTTATTTCGTTTCCGTCCGCCTGTTTTAAAGAAACGTCTCCGCCGTTATAGCCGCGAAGCTCACCGCAAAAGCTTTTTTTGCCGTTTTCGCTTTTAAAAAGCTTAACCTCAACACGGCTGCCCGTATATTTTTCAAAATGCCGGGGCGATATACGAAGGTAATAATCCTTGCCCTCTTTTTTATATTCGATATCGTAAAGCTCCGTGTCCGTCTTTAAAGCGGCGCTTAAAGCAAGAGGCTTGACCGCTTCTTCAATTTTCCCCAAAAAAACATCATCTCTTTTCACAAAAACAAAAGTGGGTTTTAAGACAAAACCCACCTTGAAAAATTATAAAAATAATTTAAGGTTACGTATAGTATATCACATTTTTTTCCAAAATACAACCCTTTTTTAAAAATTTTTACGTTCAGGCAAAAAAAATTTCGCGGGACACTTGAAATCAGAGCAGTTTTGTAGTATAATTAAAATTGGAATAATTATAGGTATATGTCGTTTTATGGTTAAAAATGTAAGACGTATATTTTTGCCGAAAGGAATGGTATAAAAAGTGACGGGCGCGGAAGAAAAAAATCAGCAGTATGATTTAATGGCGGTAATCGGGCAAATTAAAGCCATAACCGGCCAAAAAAAAGAAAAACCGCTTGCTTTTTGCGCCTGCTACGGTTGTCGGCAAAACGAGGCGGATACAGAGCGTATTAAAGGTATGCTTGAAAACGCGGGCTACGAAATTACGGAGTCGCCCGAAAAAGCCTCCTGTATTGTCGTTAATACCTGTGCCGTGAGAGAAGGCGCGGAAATGCGTGTTCTCGGCAATATCGGCGCTTTTAAAAAAATTAAAGAAAAAAATCCCGAACTTGTTATATGCGTCTGCGGATGTATGATGCAGGAGGAAAAAGTTGTCGATAAAATAAAGCGTTCCTTTTATTATGTCGATATAGTTTTCGGAACGCACAACATTGAGCGGTTTCCTGCGCTTTTGTTAAAAAAACTGAAAGGCAAAAAGCGTGTTTTTGAAGTGCTTGACGGTTCGAGCGAAATTGCCGAGGGGCTTCCCGTAAAAAGGAACAGCCGCTTTTCGGCGAATGTAACCATAATGTACGGCTGCAACAATTTTTGTTCATACTGCATTGTTCCTTATACCAGAGGGCGTGAGCGCAGCAGGAAAATGAGTGAAATTTTAAAAGAAATCCGCGGGCTTGCGGCAGAAGGCTTTAAGGAGGTTACTTTGCTCGGGCAAAACGTCAATTCGTATAACGGCGGCGGAGGCGACAGCTTTGCGAAGCTGTTAGGGGAGGTAAATAAGATAGACGGCATCAGCCGCATACGCTTTATTTCCTCTCACCCGAAGGATTTTTCGCCCGAAACCATAAAAGCAATCGCTGAATGTGAACACGTATGTAAGCATATTCACCTTGCGCTTCAATCGGGCAGCAGCAGGATTTTAAAGCTTATGAACCGCAAATATACAAAAGAGAGTTTTCTTGAACTGGTTGAAAAAATAAAAGAGGCTGTGCCGGGCGTTGCGCTGACAACGGATATTATTGTCGGTTTCCCCGGAGAAACGGAGGAGGATTTTGAGGAAACGCTGTCTGTGCTTGAAAAAGTACGCTTTGACGGGATTTTTTCGTTTATCTTCTCGCCCCGTGAAGGGACGCCTGCCGCGAAGATGGAGGATTTTGCCTCTCACGACGAAAAACAGGCGCGCTTTGAAAGGCTTTTGGAGGTGCAGAACGCCATAACGCTTGAAAAAACCACCGCCTGCGAAGGAAAAGTTTTCCCCGTGCTTGCCGAAAGCGTAAGCAAAGAGGACGAGCGCTTTTTGACAGGGCATACGGACGGTTTTAAGCTCGTTCATTTTGAGGGCGGCAAAGAGCTGATAGGGCAGATTGTAAATGTTAAAATAGAGTCCGCAAGGACATGGTATATGAAAGGACAGATTGTTTAAATATGGACGAAATAATAGAAAAAGCGAAAATTCTGGGCGAAGCGATTCGCGACAGCGAAGAAATGAAGGAATATTTAAAAAAAGAAATCGAGTATCAGTCGGACACGGAAGCGCAGAAGGTTACGGCAGAATATAACGAGCTGCGCGAAAGCCTCGCGTTAAAAGCGAAGGACGAAAAAATCACACCTGCCGAAATGCTTGATATAAGAAAGCAGCTCGGCGCAAAATATGAAGAAGTATCACGTTTTCCCGTTATAAGCGAATACCTTGCCGCAAAGAAAAAGGTTGAGGATATTCTCGCAAAAACAAACAGCATAATCCGCTACTACGTAACGGGCGAAACAGATGAAGCGGAAGGCGGCTGCGGCGGCAATTGCTCGTCCTGCGGCGGCTGTCATTAAAAAGACTGAAGAATGAGGAAACCTTTATGAGAAACAAAGAAGGCTACACTCCCATGATGCGCCAATATCTTGAAACAAAAGAGCAGTATGAGGATTGCATTTTGTTTTACAGGCTCGGCGATTTTTATGAGATGTTTTTTGAGGACGCTGTTACGGCGTCAAAAGAGCTTGAGCTTACCCTGACAGGCAAGGATTGCGGTCAGGAGGAGCGCGCGCCAATGTGCGGCATACCGTTTCACAGCGTAAACAACTATATTCCGAGGCTTATTGAGAGAGGTTATAAGGTTGCCATATGCGAGCAGACGGAAGATCCCGCAAAAGCAAAAGGCATTGTGCGCCGTGAGGTAATAAAGGTTATAACGCCCGGCACGCTTATGGACGAAAGCGGCGCCGAAATTACAGAAAACAATTTTCTTATGGGCGTGCATAAAGAAAGAAAAAAACTTGGTATTGTTTTTATAGATTATTCGACAGGGGAGCTTTACTGTACAGATATTGAAAAAGATATTTATAACAGCTTTGAGTCGGAAATGGCGAGATTTTCACCGTCGGAGGTTTATTTTGCGCCGACGGCAGCCGCAGACAAAACGCTTTACGGTCTTGCCAAAGATAAATACAGCTGCTATGTTTCACGAGGTGAAATAGAGGAGTTTGATACGGCAAACGACCTTGAAATTATAAACAGGCAGTTCGGCAAAACGGCGGAGGAGCTGGGCTTAAAGAAAGACGCGCCGAGCGTAAACGCCGTCGGAGGCGCGCTCGCGTACATAATAAAAACACAGAAAACAACCATTAATCATATAAACGAAGTCCGGTATTATAAGATTGAGGAATATATGGATATTGACGTTAATTCGAGGCGCAACCTTGAAATAACAAAAAATATGCATACGGGAAAGCTCAAAGGAAGCCTGCTCGGCGCTCTCGGAAGGGCGTCAACCGCCATGGGTTCGAGAATGCTTACCTTCTGGCTTGAGCACCCGCTTTTAAATCCCGTTACCGTAAATAACAGGCTTTCGGGAGTCGAGGAGCTTGCGGCGTCTATGGAGCTTCGTGACAGCCTTGCCGATGTGCTTGGCAAAATCCGTGACATAGAAAGGCTTACGGCGAGAGTTGTCTGCGGCAGCGCGAATGCCCGTGAAATTCAGGCAATAGGAAGGTCGGCGGAGTATCTTCCGCAGCTTAAAAAGCTGCTTTCCCAGTGCCGGAGCAAAATTCTTGTCGGGCTTTGCGCAAGGCTTGACACCCTTGATGATATCTGCCTTTTGATAAACGCGGCAATCGTTGATGAGCCGGGCGTTACCATAAAGGAAGGCGGCATTATAAGAGAGGGCTTTAACGAACAGCTTGACGAGTATATAAAAGCCGAGGACGGCGGTACGCAGTGGCTTGCGCAGGTTGAAGCCGAGGAAAGAGAAAAAACAGGCATAAAAAACCTTAAAGTTAAATATAACCACGTTTTTGGTTATTATATAGAAATATCCAATTCAAACAAGGATAAGGTTCCCGATTATTATATCCGCAAGCAAACGCTTACAAACGGCGAGCGCTTTATTACACCGAAGCTTAAAGAGCTTGAAACGCTTATTCTTGACGCCAAAACGAAAAGGGCACAGCTTGAATACGACCTTTTTTGTGAGGTAAGAAGCCGAATTTCAGACGCTCACGAGCGTATTCAGCGCACGGCAAAAGTGGTTTCAACGGCTGATTGCCTTAACACGCTGGCGACTGCGGCGGTAAAAAACAAATATGTTAAGCCGATTGTCGATACTTCCGATGTTATAGATATAAAGGACGGCAGGCATCCGGTT
>CACZWD010000054.1 GCA_902784805.1 uncultured Ruminococcus sp.
AAATTTTTTGTCATTATCTATTTACTTAAAACAATTTTTACTATACAATTGTATCACAAATAATCAAAAGTTGCAACAAATATTATTTGCAAAATTGAAATTGTTGAAGGAGGTTAAACTTGAAATTTTATTCAAAACAAGGCTTGATAAAAAATTATTTCACTCTGCCAAATGAAATATTTAATTTGAATTTAAGTGCGGGTGAGATTGCGCTCTATGCTTATCTTTTGAGATGCGAAAACAGAAAAACTTTTAAATGTTATCCAAGTTATAAAACAATCGGAAAATCTCTTGGAATGAGTAAAAATACCGTAAAAAAATATGTAGATAGCCTGCAAGAAAAACGTTTGATTAATACGGCATATACTTTTATTTATTCTGAAAGCGGTAAAAAATCAAACGGCAATTTAATGTACACAATTCTTCCGATTCGTGAAGCTATCAACTATGAATTGGAACAGCAAATTAAGAAAAACGAAGTCAAAAATCAATAAATCTGTTATGATTTTTATTTTTGCCAAAATAACAGCAGTTTTTGAGGCTTTGATATAGGCTATGACAACAGAATACTATCTGAGACTGTACCGCGCCGTTTTGGAGCTGATTTGAAGGAAATTTGAGGAATATTTAATCCCGCCATAATATGAATGTCTTAACCTACGAAAAACAACCGACTCCTGACTTACAAAAAACACCTGTTTTTAAGCGGGCTAAAATAAAGCAGGAAAAAGCGGTGGTGTCGGTGCGCCGCCACAACCGCTTTAAACCCCGACCGGCAGTGCCGTCCGGAGACGGTGCTGTAAACAGGAAGTTGGTGCTGTTTTGGTGTCAAAACTCGCTCATAACCCGATAAATCAAGAAAAAAAACGGTGTTTTCGTAGGTGTCGGGACAGAAAGGAGAAATTTTATGGATAAAAAACATATAAGTCTTTGGCTGAACGCCGAGATACTAAATACCTGCGATGCAAATCAAAAACTTACGAAAGCAAAGAACAGAAGTGAGTTCTTTGAAGAGGCGCTTAAGTTTTATAATGGCTATCTGCATGACAAAAATAATGTGGAATATATCAATCAAAAAGTAGTAAATACTATGCACGGTATGATAGAAAGTTTGGAACGCCGGCTCGCAAGACAATTATTCAAACAGGCGGTAGAAACTGCAAAAGTATTCTGGCTTGTAGTTAAAGGTTTTAATATTGAGCCGGAGGATGTAGATGACTTCCATAACGACTGCGTTGAGGAGGTAAAAAGGATAAACGGAGCTATAAGGTATCCATTTAAAAGCAAGGGCGATGATGAATAATACCTGAGATTATTGTAAAAATCCGTCACATGAAAGCTAAAAAAATTATCGGGCTGATCCTAAAAATGACAGTATTTTGTCGAATACAGTTTTCGTGGTCGGAGGGTTTGTCAAGTATCATTTGAAAAAACAAAAAAGCATGTTATCAGCATAAATTTTAAAGAGAATAAAAATGCTTTATATGGTATCATTTTAATCAAGTAAATCCAGATATACAGTATTTTAACTGTTCGGGCTATAACAAAGGCAATCGCAGAATATGCAATTCAACGCATTACATAAGAGTTGACTTTTTGGAAAAGGTTGTGCTTGGCGAGATCAGGCGTTTAACAAAACTTGCGACGCAATATGAAAATGAGTTTGCAAAAATCGTTATGGGACACTCAATGAGGGCGGCAGAGCAAGAGCAAAGGTTCAGACAGAAAGAATTAAACTCCTTATCTGCACGAGATAAAGAGCTTGACTTACTTTTTGAACGAATTTATGAGGATAATGTTATTGGTAAAATCCCTGATGACCGCTTTGCGAAGATGTCCGTTAAATACGAAACGGAGCAAAAAGAAATTCAGGCGCGTATAAGAGAGCTTCAAGAGGAACTTGACAGCGAACAGAATAAAACTGTTACTACGGATATGTTTATGACTGCTGTACGCAAGTACACAAGGGCGAGAAAACTAACGCCGAGAATGTTAAACGAACTGATTTCTAAAATTGAGGTACACCAATCCGAAAGAATTGACGGCAAGACCGTTCAAAAACTAACCATTCATTATAACTGTATCGGCACACTTGAAATTCCCGACTTTGATAAAATACCGAGCAATGATGTTTCGATAAATACAAGGCAGGATGTAAACATTCAATTTGCCGCAGTTGCAGGTTAAAAAAAATAAAAAACCGAGTGACCTTCAAACCCGTTCAGGTTCTGTAAGACCACTCGGTATGGTGCAGGTAACAGGACTTGAACCTGCATGAAATTGCTTTCACATGGACCTGAACCATGCGCGTCTGCCAATTCCGCCATACCTGCATATACTTTTCTGACTTTATTATTCTACCACAAAACAAAATAGTTGTCAATATAATTTTATATCTTTCAATAAAAAAATGAAAATTGCGCAAGTATTACCGATATAAAGATTGCCGGCATATAGTTTGCGATTTTTAATTTTGTAATGCCAAGCAGATTGAAACCTATTGCCATAATCAGAAGTGAGCCGCAGCAGGTCATTTCAGCAACAGCCGCTTCGGTAAAATAAGGCTCAAGAAAGCCTGCAAGGAGCGCAATGCCGCCTTGATATATGAATACCGGAACAGCGGACAGCATAACTCCGAAACCGAATTGCGATGTCAGAATAACCGACATAATGCCGTCAAGCACAGCTTTTGCAAAAAGCGTGGAATGGTCGCCCGATATGCCGCTTTGAAGCGATCCGACAACCGCCATTGCCCCAACACAGTACAAAAGCGTTGCAGTAACAAACGCTTGAGACACGGGGCTTTCGGAACTCTTAAAACGCTCCTGCAAGTAATTTCCCAAACGTCGCATTTTTTCGTCAATATTCAAAAACTCTCCGATAATGGCGCCAAGAGCAATTGAAATAATAAGCACAAGTGAATTTTTGCCCTTTAACATTCCGCTTATACCCACATATATTGTGCATAAAGCCATGCCTCCGATTATAACATTACGATAGCGTTCCGAAATCCCTTTTTTCAGAGCAAGTCCTATAATGCTGCCAAACAATATTGAGAAAAAATTTACCAATGCTCCAAGTAAAACCAACTAATAATCCCCCTCAAAAGCTATTTTCTCCATGTATAAGGTGAAAACAGCACAAGCATGGGGAATATTTCAAGCCTTCCCGCAAGCATATCAAATATAAGAATGACCTTTGAAAAAGTCGAATAAAAAGCATAATTCCTTGTAGGCCCAACATCCGCAAAACCAGGACCTATATTATTAAGCGAGGCAATTACCGCCGTAAAATTCGTCGTAA
>CACZWD010000055.1 GCA_902784805.1 uncultured Ruminococcus sp.
AAATAGCTGCGTATGCCGCGGACGCCCATTATAAGCCCCTTAGTCGGAAAATCGGGACCTTTTATATATTCCATAATGCCGTCAACGTCCATATCCGGCTCATCAAGCATAGCTATGCAGCAATTGCAAACCTCACGAAGATTGTGCGGGGGAATATTCGTTGCCATACCGACAGCAATACCCGAGCTGCCGTTTAAAAGCAGATTCGGAAATTTTGAGGGAAGGCAGTTTGGTTCGGGACGGCTTTCGTCGAAGTTCATATCAAAATCGACCGTCTCTTTTTCAATGTCCGCCAGCATTTCCTCGGAGATTTTTGACATTCTCGACTCTGTATAACGATAAGCCGCAGGCGGGTCGCCGTCAATCGAACCGAAGTTTCCGTGACCGTCAATTAAAGGATATCTCATCGAAAAATCCTGCGCAAGCCTTACCATGGCGTCATAAACCGAAGCGTCACCGTGGGGATGGTATTTACCGAGCACGGCGCCGACGGTGGTCGCGCACTTTTTGTGTGGTTTGTCGTGAGTATATCCGTCCTCATACATTGAATAAAGTATTCTTCTGTGAACGGGCTTAAGCCCGTCACGGACGTCCGGAAGCGCGCGTCCGACAATAACGCTCATTGCGTAGTCGATATACGCTTTTTTCATTTCACTGTTAAGCTCGACTTCTATAAGCTTTTCCCCGTCATATGGGGCAATTATATTCTCGTTATCCAACTTCTTTTCCCCGCTTTCTATATATCAAGGTTTTGTACATATTTCGCGTTTTTCTCAATAAATTCACGTCTGGGCTCAACGCTGTCACCCATAAGAAGCGTAAAGGTTTTGTCCGCCTCAATCGCGTCCTCAAGCTTTACCTGAAGCATAATTCTTCTTTCGGGGTCCATGGTCGTTTCCCAAAGCTGTTCGGGATTCATCTCGCCAAGACCTTTATAACGCTGAATTTTTGAATCCTGTCCAAATTCCGCAAGAAGATTTTTAAGCTCCTCGTCCGTATAGGCATACTGCTCTTTTTTGCCCTTGCTGACTTTATAAAGCGGCGGCTGGGCAATAAAAATATGTCCCGCGTCAATAAGCGGCCGCATATATCTGAAAAAGAACGTTAAAAGAAGCGTTCTTATGTGCGCGCCATCGACATCGGCATCCGCCATAATTATAACTCTCTCATAACGGAGCTTTGATATATCAAACTCATCACCGATACCCGTACCGAGTGCAAGTATAACGGGGTTTAGCTTGTCGTTTCCGAAAACCTTGTCAACACGCGCCTTTTCAACATTGAGCATTTTGCCCCAAAGCGAAAGAATCGCCTGGAACTTACTGTCTCTGCCCTGGTTCGCGCTACCGCCCGCAGAATCTCCCTCGACAATGTATATTTCGGTGTTTTTCATCTGCTTGTCACGGCAGTCTTTAAGCTTTGTCGGAAGGCTGCCGCCCGCCGCGCCTTTACGTGAAAGCTCACGGGCTTTTCTCGCCGCCTCTCTCGCTCTTGACGCCGCCATGGTTTTTTCAAGAATAAGCTTCGCAATAGCGGGGTTTTCCTCCAAAATCGCCTCAAAGCTTTTCGTAACAAGCCCGTCAACAAAGCTCCTCATTTCACTGTTGCCGAGCTTTGTTTTTGTCTGCCCTTCAAACTGCGCTTCAACAAGCTTAACACTTATTATTGCCGTCAAGCCTTCTCTTACGTCTTCGCCGGTAAGAGGCTTGTCTTTATCCTTTAAAATATTAAATTTTTTGCCGTAATCGTTAATAACCCTTGTAATTGCGGTTTTAAAGCCCGTTTCGTGCGTGCCGCCCTCTGTTGTATGAATATTGTTCGCGAAACTGATAAGTGTTTCGGAATAAGCCGTTGTATATTGAAAAGCAATTTCCGCCTCATAATTTTCTTTTTTGCCTTCAAAATAAATAACCTCAGGGTGAAGCGCGTCTTTATCGGCATTTATATATTCAACAAACGATTTTATACCGCCCTCGTAGCAAAAATCACTGACTCTTTCGCCTTCTTCGGTATCCTTTGTGCGTTTATCCGTAAGAACAATGCGCAGACCTTTATTAAGAAACGCCTGCTCTCTCATTCTTTTTTCAAGCACATCAAAATCAAAAACCGTGGTTTCAAAAATTTCGGGGTCGGGCCAGAAGGTTACCCTTGTACCTGTTTTTTCGGTTGCCTCTTTTTTTTCAAGCGGAGCTTCGGGAACGCCTCTTTTATAGGTCTGCTCATAGCGGTTTTCGCCGTTAAAGACCTCAACATAAAGCTTTGTTGAAAGAGCGTTTACAACAGACGCGCCAACGCCGTGAAGTCCGCCCGATACTTTATATCCGCCGCCGCCGAATTTACCTCCTGCATGAAGTATTGTAAACACAACCTCAACCGCAGGTTTACCGACCTTGTGGTTGATTCCGACCGGTATTCCTCTGCCGTCATCAACAACGGTAATAGAATTATCCTCGTTTATATCAACAAAAATATTTTTACAATATCCGGCGAGTGCTTCGTCAATACTGTTATCGACAATTTCATAAACAAGATGATGAAGTCCCCTTTCGGACGTGCTTCCGATATACATACCGGG
Source organism: uncultured Ruminococcus sp. (assembly GCA_902784805.1). Lineage (GTDB taxonomy): Bacteria > Bacillota > Clostridia > RUG12999 > RUG12999 > RUG12999. The sequence goes on from CACZWD010000055.1 coordinate 2,576, forward strand.
ACGTTTTCTTACGGCTTCAAGCCCTTCAAGCACCTGAATATTATCGGCGCCGTAATTTGTTTCTGTTCTTTCTGTACTCAAAGCTTAAATTCCTTCTTTCTGTAATCTGCTTTTATATATTTTACGCTTTAAAACGTTATTTTCCATATATTCAAGTATTTTTATATAATCATTTTTATCACGTATGACGTGTTCGTAAAAGCTTCTTTGCCATATTTTATTTTTAAAAGGCATATATTTTCCGGCTTTAACATTTTTGATATAATCGTTTGTTGTCATGGTTTTAAACCATTTAATTATATCTTGTAGGGGCGGACCTGCGTGTCCGCCCGTTTTTGAAATAATAAAATGAATATGGTCGTGCATTAACACATATTTGCATATTTTTATTTGTTCATATTTATTTTCAATTTCGCTTAACCATTTTTCTATCATTTTTTCAGGATTATTCGGGCGGACATTTTTCTATCATTTTTTCAGGATTATTCGGGCGGACCTATGTGTCCGCCCCTACGGGCTTATAAAATAACGGTTGTCTGTTATGTGTGCATATTGTTATAAAATAATAACCGTCCCCCGAATAATCATAATTTTTTAATCTTATTTGCTTTCGGTCCGGCAAATTATTCTCTGACATTTTCAGCAAACTTCAAACGCGAAAACGCCGTCCTCGGCTTCAATTTCCACAATAGTGCCGGGATACAGCTTTTTGCCTCTCATAAGGCATTTTTCACCGTCAACGCTTACAATTCCCGCCGCAACCATTTCTTTTGCTTCTCCGCCCGAAAGCGCTGCGCCGGAAAATTTTAAAAACTGGTCAAGTTTTATAAACGGCGTCGAAATTTCTATTTTTTCCATACCTTCTCCTTTTAAATTTCCGAAAGAATTTCCTCATTTTCAAGCCTTTTAAGAAGCGTTGCCGTAGCTATATTTGAGATAAAAACACGGCTCATTCCCTTTACTTCGGCAACAATAAACGACCTTGGCAGACCGTCCGAAACATTTATTATAAACTCCTCGTCCTGGGCTTCTTTCAAAAATTCCCTTGTGATTTTTGAAACGGTTGTTGTTTCAAAATCAAAAACGGCAATTATATCCTTATAAAAAACAATATAGTCATTTCCAAGATGCAGGAACATATTTTATAAACCATTCCTTTCTTTTAAACCTCTGAACACACAGTGCCGTTTTCAATTCTAAAATATTTCGCTCCGTCTGCCTTATCTATCCTGTCTGTATCGGTACAGGTTATAAAAACCTGCGAATCTTTTATATTTGAAAATAAATATTCTCTTCTTAATATGTCAAGCTCACCCGTAATATCATCAAGGAGAAGCACAGGCTCCTCATCTGTTTCTTCAAGAAAAAGCTCTTTCTGCGCAAGCTTTAAGGCAAGCACTATTGTCCGCTGCTGCCCCTGTGAAGCAAAGGCTTTCGCGCTTTTCCCGTTTATAAAAAACAAAATATCATCACGATGCGGACCGACAACCGCTTGTCCCAAAAAAATTTCTCTTTCCGCCTGTTTGTTCATTTCGGTTAAAAGCTCATTTTTAAGCTCGTTTTCTCTTAAATTATCAATTTCGGAAATAATTGTTTTATATTTCGCGGTAAGCTCCTCTTTTCCGCCCGAAATTTCACTGTGGAGCAAAGAAGCTTTTTTTATTATCCTTTCGGCAAAGCTTTTTCTGTATTCTGTAACCTTTGCTCCAAAAGAAGCGAGCTGCTCATTCCATACGGAAAGAGTTTCAAAGCTCCTCATTTTTTCGTTTTTCAAAAGCCTGTTTTTCTGGTCAAGCGCCTTATTATAGCTTGATAAAATATGCATATATCCAGGTCTTACCTGGCTTATCGCCATATCCAAAAACCGCCTTCTGTCTCCGGGACCTTCCTTAACAAGAGAAAGCTCCTCCGGTGTAAAAATAACAACCGTAAGCTTTCCCACAAGCTCCGACATACGTGAAAGCCCGACATTATTTACCGAAACCGTCTTTTTTTTCTCAGTAAAAAGGCGCATTTTCGTTGTCATATCACGACCGCCCGAAAAATAATTAAGCTCAATATCGGAAAATTTTTCTCCTATTTTAATAATTTCCTTTTCCGAAACAGGCTTAAAAGATTTTCCTATTGCGCCCAAAAAAATTGCTTCAAGAAGGTTTGTTTTACCCTGAGCGTTGTTACCGTAAAAAACATTTAAACTCTCAGAAAAACAAACCTCGGCAGCTTTATAATTTCTGAAATTTTTTAAAATCAGCTTTTTTATATACATTATCTTAATTTAACGGGCGTTACAATAAACAAAAACTTTCCGTTTTCATCGGTAGATTTTATAACTGACGGCTTAATTTCGCCCGTAAACTGCATTATAATTTCTTCACATTCGCTGTTTCTGAGCGCGTCAAGAACATATTTATGGTTAAAACCTATTTCAAAAGGCTCCGAAACAGATGAAGAAATATCAACAACGTCATTTACCTTTCCTCTTGTTGTCATACAAAATACCGTCATTTTATT
>CACZWD010000056.1 GCA_902784805.1 uncultured Ruminococcus sp.
TGTACGCCGACATTGGATGAAAACGGCACAGCGGATTACGAAAAGATAAGTCTTGTTATATCGGTACGAAACGACGCTCCGATTCCTCTTGAAGGTACTTTCCTTATAACAAATATTTACGGAATAAGTGAGGAATATAAAAACAAGTTTGAAAACCTGAGCATAAAGCCGGGAGAAGAATATGACATAGTAATGACTCTGTCATCGGACGTAAGCCGTATAAAAATGGATTCCGCCTTTTTGTTAAATGACGGTATATCAATAGATTTCACAAATACGGCGTCTTATGCAACCTGTTATTACGCAAGCGAAAAACCGAATATTGACGGTATTATTTCAGACGGAGAATATAAATCAAAGGTATATCTCGGCGTAGATGATGTAATATCTATTCTTGCGGTTGACCCGTATCAGGGCGCAGAAGATTACAGCGCTAATCTTTCCTATGCGTGGGATGATGACAATCTTTATATCGCAATGGAATGTATAGATAACACGCTGTATAACAAATCACCGCAGTCATCGGCAATGTGGAGGTACGACAGCTTCCAGTTTGCGGCAGTTTACGACCCCGAGGAAAAATACGAAAGCTCTGAAATGGTATCCGTGCTGTACGGTATGGCGGTGCCTTACGGAACAGATGAGGCAAAGCCTACCCTTGAAATGGTTGTAAATAAAGCGTTAAAGAAAATGAATGACCCGGCAAACGGCTTTGAGGGCAGTATAAACAGAATAGGAAATAGCACGATTTATGAGGTTAAAGTTCCATGGCAGACGATTTTAACGGAAGAGAGAGACGTATTACCATACAATACTTAAATTTACCGTACTTGCAAACGATAACGACGGCGGCGGCAGAAAAGCCGTGGTACAGTACGGTGACGGTATATACGGAGGAAGTAAATCAACAGAAGAATTTATAAAAATGTACCTCGTAAAGTAAGGAGAAAATTAAAATGAAAAACAAATTATCGGCTATATTGCTTATCCTGATAATGATAACGGCGTCCTTATGCGTCACGGCTTCCGCAGACGCTTTCAACGGGCAGGGAGAGGTTATTTACAGCGAAAACTTTGACGGATATACGGGAGAAGGAACTTTGCCCGAGGGCTGGAAGTGGACAAAACTTGAAGCGGATACTTCCGTTGAAACAAATCCGGCGTCCTTCGGTTACGGCAACGATACAGCGCTTCGTATAACGTCTGAGGGTACGGCTGTAAATTATCTCGGTGGAACAACGAACAGCTTCAGTATTGCCGGAGGGGTTTTTAAGCTCAGCTTTCAAATGTATTTCGAAACAACGGGCGACAACTCATGTTTACGGCGGAGGAACGACGCCGCTCTTAAAGGGTGTCAGAATAGATAACGGCATTGTAAAATACGCAAACTACACGGAAGGCTCCACTGCGACAAGATGGACACATTTGCCTACAACGTCAAGTATGGTGTCCGGTCAGTGGTACACCTTTGATATTATATCGGATATAGATAATAACAGAGCGTATTATTATATGAACGGTAAACCTCTTATTGATTCCGCAACAGGCGAGGTTGTAAATACGGAGTGTTACGCTCAGCCTTCAAACCCAAGCGTTTCGGCGGTGCAGATCCTTGCAAGGACACAGCATCCGCGCTCCGAAACGGGCGGCGACGTATATATTGATAATATAAGCCTTACAAAGGGAGTGCCGCACGGTGCATATGTTAAAGGAGGAACAGAGCTAAGCGAAAATCCCGATAAGCTTGACGTAAAGTTTTCAAGTACCGTAAATCTTGCCGGATTTTCGGAGGAGGACGTTTCGGTAAACGTATATGCGGCGGATGACGCTATGATGCAAAACGGAACGCCCGTAAGCTTTGAGCTTAAAAATCTTTCAACCGGCGGCTGTCAGATTGTTTTTGACGGTGAGGTTAATATTGAGGATTACGGAAAAATAAAGGTGGATTTCGGAGACAATACCGATTTGACAGGCGGAAGGCTTTCTTACGCTTATGCCGTGAAGGTTCCGCAGATTACCGAGCCGGAGCCTGAGGTTTTGTACAGCAGTGAGGGCGAGACGGAGTATCCCGCCGAGATAACTTATTCTAACGTTAACCGCAGCGATTACGCTTATACCGATGAAGAAGGCGCTAAAACGGCGGATTTGTTTACGGCGGGCGGAAACGGCACGGGTTATATAGAGCTTAAACGAAAGGACGGAGAACCGCTGTTTGACACAAACAGCGATTACGAGCTGACCTTTAACGTAAAAATCCCCGAAGGCAGCTACACGTATAACGGAAACAAAGACTGCGTGTTTTCTCTTTTCAGTCCGTTTTCGGCGGCTGACGGTTATAACGAGGGCGTTGTAAAATGGATGTACTTTTCAAACAGATACCGCAGCATAGGTTATTTCACGGCAGAACAAACAAGTGTACAGCCATTCGGTTTTGATTATGCCTATACGAGAGATGCTGCAGCGATGAGTGATATTGATTCGCTTTTTGAGGTACAGAAATGGGTAAGCGTAAGTTATAAGTTTTCGGCTATAAACAAAATGTACGAATATGAGCTTATAGGCGGCAACGGAAAGACATACAAAAAAGAAAAAATACCGATTTTTTACAGCAATACTGCGCTCAGTCAGCCTTACGCTACGGCGTATCCCGATATTGATATATCGGATAAAAAGATTCCGCTTGACGGCTTAAAGCTTACGATAACAAAAAATTCAAGAATAATGTTTGACGATTTCAGACTTGTTAAACAGGAAAAGGTGCTTGATGAAGTAAAAGTAAAAAGCGTTCTTCTTAAAGATGAAAACGGCGGGCTTTCGGGAATAAAGAACGGAGCGTTTATGCCGGGCATTAAGACTGTCGAGGTTTATTTTGACGGTGCGGTTGAAAAAGAGGATGCGCTTAAAACGGAGCTTAGCGGCAGTAACGTGCCGGCTTACGAAAAGAGCTATGACAGTGTGGAAAAAGTCTTAAAGCTTGAATTAAGTGAGAAAAAAGCGCTTTTGGGAGGTGAGGCGGCTTATACGCTGAGGCTTCCCGGTCAGGACGTTGATTTTAACCTTTCGGCAGGAAGCGTGTATATTTCAAAGCCGGTTTTGACTGTGACCGAAAACAGTGTGAAGGCTGCGCTTGACGTTAGAAATACGGGTGTATCGGAAAGCGATGAAAAAGCATTTATTCTTGCGGCATTTGACGGAGGAAACGCTGTAAATGTAAAATCAAAAGCCCTTTCCGTAAAAGAAGCGTATTATGGTGAAGAAAGCGCTGAGCTTGATATTACGGATAGCGTCGATACAGTTAAAGCCTTTGTGATTGATAAGGACAGACTTGTTCTTGTGGCGGACTGTGCGGAAGAAAAAATAAAGGAAGCTTCAGTGGAGAACGAGCATGAATATAAATTTGCGTTTAACTCTGATGCGGAAAAGATTACGGTAATTGTAATGAGACCTCTTGAATCCGATAAAAACAGCACGTATGCTATTTCGGATACGGTTATTGAAAATACGATTGAATATATAGACGTTAAAGAGCCCAAAGAAGGAAAGTACGTCATAAGCTTTGATATAGGCGGAAAAACGGGAAGATATATGCTTTATACCGCCGACGAAAGCGGCAATATACTTGCAGAGAAAGAAATCCTTCACTCAAACGATGAGGACAGGAGCGCCGCGCAGGTGCTTTTGAATAGCGCAGCTCTTGACAGCGCCGGTAAGGTTAAGGAGGTAATTTTGGGTTACGCCGTTGACCTCGGACTTTTGGGACTTGAATTGTACCCCGACGCGGATAAGGATTTTGTTGCGGAAACGCTTTATAAATCCATAAAAGAAAAACCGCTCGACACCTCGAACCGTCTTGACGCGCTTTCGAGAGTTTCGGATATTTGTCTTGTTGAAGCGCTTAACAAGGGCATGGCAGACGATATAGCAAATTATAAAGATAATTCGGTTGCGCTTAAATCGGAGCCGTTTAAGACCTTATACGAAAAAAATATTGCGGACAGCAAGAAAATTACAAAGAGGCTTACAAAAAAAGGTCTTACCGCGGAAAATTTCGGTGACAAGCTTGCAGAGGCGGCG
>CACZWD010000057.1 GCA_902784805.1 uncultured Ruminococcus sp.
ATACACAGTCCATATTGTTTGCCTCCTTCGATAGGTTATAACTCATTATAATATGCGCGGCGGATGATTGCAACAGTTGCGTTCCCGAAAAAATTGTTATAAAATATTTTCAGAAAACACTTGACTCTGACGCAGCGTCATAGGTTATCATAGAACCCGAGGTGAGGAAGTTGAAAATGCAGATCAAGGAATTCGCGGAGCAAATTGGCCAATGTCATTAAGTTAGTGACAAAGCAACAATCGGAAGAATCAACAGAAGAGCACATCGGAAACGGTGTGCTCTTCTTGGCGAGAAAAGGGCATAACAAATAGGCAGACTCGAGTCCGCCAAGCTGTGCTTCAGTCAATGGAGGTGAAGCGTAATGCAGGCTTGCAATAACCTCATACTCCTTCTCGTTGAGAGTTTTAAGGGCTTTTCTCAAAGTGGAAATATCTAGATTCCTGATTGCAAGAGTGTCTACACTTTCATCAAGACTGGCAATCAGTTCTTCGCCCGTAATGCCATCGTCAGAGTCCATATTACCCAAATGGAGAATAGTGAATTCCTTGTTTTTCATGCAGTCGCTGACATACTGCTTTCTTCTTTCTTCTTTCCGAACTGCTCTGACTTTTTCGGGTGGAACTTCAATCAAAACCATATCCCCACCTGTTTCCTCAGTTTGTGTCCGGTAAAAGCGCTTTTCCTTGTTCTTTTCACTTCTCAAAAAGGCATAAACATCATCGCCGAAAACTACAGAAAAACACCTTTGTTTATCAGCAGAATAAATTGTGCCGTTTTTATCATTGAAATAAATGTAAATCAAATAAAGTCCTCCGTTCAATTTGAAATTCAAAATTTTCAAATTGAATCGGAGGAGCACGAATCCTGTCGATTCTGTAATCTTCCCCATAAACAATGGAAAAAAACGGACGAAAAAGGGAAAGAATTGTCGAAAAGAAAAGTGCTGCACGGTCGTTAGACCATACAGCACTTAAAAATGTACTATTTTGTTTTTTACTCTTGTTTTTCCTCTCAAAAACAAGTTTTTTCTTATCGGTATTTGCAGGATATTTCATTAATACCAATAATAACAGATTTTATCCCAATATTATGTCATTATCTGTCGATAAAAAATTAAATACTCAAAGCGTGTCGAAACTTCATAAGCGCCAAAAGGCAGAAGAAAAATCGCATTTTCTTCCGCCTAAGCAAACTCAAATATGAAAACGTCACGTTAGAGGATATGACGTTATTTTGAATGAAACCGCTTTACGGTTTCGGTTAGTCTTATGTTATATTTTTTTAAATCTAATTTAATTCGGTACAAACGGTAGTTCTAATCGTCATACTCAAACGCAAGAGCGAATTCGGTTAATCTGCTTTGCGCCTATGAGGATGAATTGCCTTTTGTATTTTGCGTATGTGCGCAAGAATGAATAACGATATTGCCGGCGTTGATTTAAGAATCTCCGCCGATACTGCAGCCGTTGCCGTTGTTTTCGGAGGAAGCGTTTAAAGAGCCCTTGCCTCCGCTTTGCAGCATTTTTTAAATTGTTTTATTTTAATCGGTTTTTCTTTTACACAGCAATTTATCGATACCGAAAAACAAGTATCCGATCACGATAAAAGCCGTTAAGAGGATACCAACCCACATTGCGATTCCGCCGTAGCCGACCTTTTCGGGATTAAAGAAGAAATACGGATAAATCAGCGGTCCAATGCCTATGCTGTTGACAATAGACGTATCAAACCCGAGGATCGCCGCGTGTATCAAGACAAAACCGCTGTAGGCAAGCGGAAAGCTCGTCGAGATCAGCGGATATGTCCACTTTACTTTTGCCAATAAGTTTAAGAATAGCAATACCCTCTGTTTTACGCTGTTCGTATAATTAAAAATCAATACATTTTCGTCTTGACTGGGGTGCCGGCTCGTTTTTACTTTTGAGCCGGCACCTTTTTGTTTTGGCACATAAAAAACGCCTGCTCACACAGTGTGAACAGGCGGATACTTAAATACTATGCTGATAATCAGAAATCATTGAACATAAAATCAGCCCAATAATACTGACTCATATACTCATTGGCGTAAGCGTTGACAGCGCCGGCGTCAAGCTCGGCAAAGCGGTAATAATCGCAGTCAAGCACGGCGGGATTGACCGACAGCGCGTTGTAGCTTTTGTTGACAGCCTTTTGCGCGCCGACCTTTTTAAGGCTTTTCATCATAGCAGAGATCAGCGTTTGCACATAGCTCTGCTGATTATTATCATACGGTTCGTCCTCAAACAGCGCCGCAGCGATCTCTCTGGTGCTGCAAGAGCTGCCGTGGCGGTGTACCAGATACGCAAAGATCTCCTTCGATCTGCTGCGTTCAAAATGAACAGGCGTGCCGTCGGGCAAAAACACGTCAAAGTTGCCGAAGCACTGTACCTTTAGCAGCGCGTCGTTCTTCGGGATTATCGGGAACCGCAGTTCCTCAAGCTCACGCGCGACCTCTTCCTTGGTGACGGGCTTCATGATATAGCCGCTCGCGCGCATATCCATCGCGTCCGCCTTGTACTCGGAAAACCCCGTGACAAAAATGATATTCATCTTGGGATTGCTTTGCTTGAGCCTTTTGGCAACCTCTACGCCGTTCATACCGCGCATATGGATATCCAAAAAGGCGACGTCGCAGCCGTTCTTTTCTGCCTCCTCCAACAGATCATCCTGATCGTCATAGGCTAAGACCTCAGCGTCGGGCTTAACTTTTTTTACGCACATTTCAAGCATCTGTAACGCCAGCTGTTCATCATCAAGACACAGTATCTTCATTTTTTTGACCCTCCTTTGGGAGT
>CACZWD010000058.1 GCA_902784805.1 uncultured Ruminococcus sp.
AAAGATTTGCTGAGGTTGACGCAAGGTAGAAAACATCACTTTGTAAAATCGAATCCTCGATTTCCACCTCCGGCAGATATACATCCGCCGCTTCTGCTGTTACAGGTACCTGCACCATTGCCAAAGACATCGCAAGCGTCAGCAAAAGCGCAGCCGCCTTTTTGAACATTTTGTTCATTCGTTTTCCTCACTTTCTTTATATTCTTGATTTTTAATGAGTTCTCTGAATATGCCTTCCTCATTTTTCAGCTCTTCAAATGTGCCCTGCTGAACTATCATCCCCTTGTCCATAACTATTATCTTATCACAGCTTAAAATCGTAGATAATCTATGAGCCACTATGATTTTAGTACATTCAAGCTCGCTTAGACTTTTCGTGATTTTTGCCTGAGCTATATTATCAAGCGCACTTGTAGCCTCGTCAAGTATTATAAGGCTCGCAATAGTAAGTCTTTGCATCTGTCCGCCGGAAAAAGCAGCGTTTTCCGCACTTACCGGCGTGTACAAGCCCATAGGCAACGCATCTATATCATCCTTCATTCCGGCTTTTTCAAGCGCCTGATATACTTCATCACGCGTTGCATTTGGCTTGCCTATTGCTATATTATCATAAATATTGCCGTTTAGCAAGCCATCATTTTGAAGAATTACACCTATTTTTTTTCGATAGTTTTTTAGATCAAGCTCTCTTATATCAATACCGTCTACCAAAACGGAGCCTTCATTAAAGCTCTCAAAGCCCAGCAAAAGCCTTACAAGCGTTGATTTTCCGCTACCCGACGTACCAATTATTCCGACGCTTTCGCCCGCTTTGATATTAAGCGACACTCGCTTTAAGACATACGGCGCATTTTCTTTGTATCGGAAATTCAAATCCGATATCCGAATATCTCCCCGTAAATTTTCTAATTTTCGTTTTGTGCCGCCGTATTCCTCGCACTCAGCAGTAAGTAAAGGCTTTATTATCTCATAGGACGAACGGAACTGTGACAAAGACTGTACAACAATTCCCGCTCCCAAAAGCGCCGCCATATATGCACCGTATGAAGCGGAAAACGCTATATAATCCGATACCGCAAGCGAGGAGCCTAAAATAAATATAACAAATGTACTCAGCACGGTAAAAACCTTATATATTACCGGCAAATATTCCAGCACTGCCGGTTTTTCCTCATGCTCGGCAGTGTCGGCATAGCGCCGGCTCCAACGTTTCATCACACGCGCTTCGGCACCGCTTAGCTTTATATGCTCAATCCCCGAAAACATTTCATAGCAAAAGCCTGACATTTTTGACATCGACTGTGCGTACTCACGCATCCATTTTGCACTGATTTTTCCCTCAAATGCCATTAAGGCGATAAGAAGTAACGACACAAGCACAACAAATCCCGTAAGATTAGGGGCATAACGGTATATTTGAAACAAATATACTATTGATAAAACCATATTTATAAGCGCACTTATGCTTCTTACGGAGATAATTTTCGACAAATCCGAAAATTCCAGTATAATACGCGACAGCTCGCCTGCCTTAACTTTTTGGAAAAAGTCGGCCTTCAGGCTCATTAACCTTGAAAATATACCGCTTTGAACATAGGTGTCGGCTCTCTGCATTGTGTTTGCAATTATCAGCGATTGCAAAAGCCGCATAACCGCCGCCACCGATACTGCCGAAAAGAGAAGCGCCGCAGTGGGGAATATTGCCGACAAATCTCCGGCAGGAACAACCCTTGAAAATATAAAACTGTTTGCCCAAGGCAGCATAAGTCCCGCCGTTACTGCAAGAATACATGCTGTAAATACCGTAAGTGCGTCTCTTAGAGTTATGCTTTTTATCATGAACGAAACAAATCCCCTAAAGCCAATATTTTTGCTACTTGTACTTTTATAAAAGGATAATGCGCTGCTCATAAACTTTTTTGCATTTTCCGTTGTAACAGTATAGCTTTTCCCATTTTCTATGTATGAACAAGAACCGTTGATTTTAGGTATTACCGCAAGATGCCGCCCGTCCGATGTTTTTAACAGCATCGGAACCACCGCTGTTTTATACCAATCAGGTTCAAGCTCCACCAGCCGCGTTTTTATCTGCGAATGTACTTCTATTTCCTCAAGCTGCTTTGACAGCGGCAGATTTTCATCCACAAAATTCTTTTCGTGGAAAAAATGCAGGACGGCGTTTATACCGTTATAGCTCCTCTTATCTTCAAAAACCGAATGAATAGTTTCGTATGCCCGAAGCACAGATTCGCGGTCGCGCTGACTGATATTTTCAATCTCGTTTTGATAATTGTTTTCTTCCATCAGTCCTCACTCCTTCTAAGGCGATAGTATTCACCCTTCTTGTCCATAAGTGAACTATGCGAGCCTCGTTCTTTTATAATTCCGCCCTCAAGCACAATTATTTCATCGCTGTCTATTATCGTTGAAAGCCTGTGTGCCACTATTATGCAGGTAATTCCGATGGCTTTTATATTGTCCATCACTTTTTTTTCGGTAATGGTATCAAGTGCGCTTGTCGCCTCATCAAGTATAAGTACCGCAGGCTTTTTCACAAGCGCTCGGGCTATTTCTATACGCTGACGCTGTCCGCCGGAAAAATTTGCGCCGTTCTCGATGACTGCTTCATTATAGCCGTTTTTGCGGGTTATAATATCCTCATGTATGCACGCCGCTTTTGCTGCAGCGGTTATATCCTCATATGATATGCTGTCATCCCACATTGTTATATTGTCCGCAACGCTTCCATCAAACAGGCGTGTGTTCTGGCTTACAATAGCAACCTTCGAGTAAAAATAACGGTGATTTATTTCCTTAGCTTCCATACCGTCAAAAAGTATTTTCCCGCTTTGCGGTGAGTAAATACCCGCAATCAGCTTTGAAACGGTTGACTTGCCGCTGCCCGATGCGCCGGTTATTGCAACCGTCTGACCCTTTTTAATCCGCATATCGAAATGATTAACGGCAGGCGTATCGAGCGGGTTATATGTGAATGTAACACCTTTCAGTTCAACATCTCCGCTTATAAAGCCGCGCTGCATATCATCTTCATCAAGAAATTTGTCGTCTTCCCGATAGTTCATTACATAGGAGTGCTGTCACTACCGCTTGTGCGGCAATTAACATTCCTGTTGTCATATTGCCCTGAAATATCCGGATAATACCTGCAGTAAGTATCAGCACCGAACTGAATGCGTTAAGATATGAATACAGGTTTTCAATGTGTATGCCGGTTTTTTCTATACTCATTTTTTCGTTCGCTATTTTTGTTCCCGTTGACATTAAAAGCATAAACGCGCCGTCTTCAATACCGCATGATTTAATCGTTTCTATTCTGTTTACAACACTTGAGATTTCGCCTTGAAGTTTTCCCATATCACGGTTATACGGCAATATTTTTTCATTGTAGCTTTTTGATGTAAAGAGCATAGCCGCAATATTCACCGCTGTAAATAAAATGGCTAAAACCGCTATGTTTACATCAAATACAAATACAAGCAGGAGATATATAACTATCTGCAATATGCTTGC
>CACZWD010000059.1 GCA_902784805.1 uncultured Ruminococcus sp.
TACTGAGAACCTTTGAATCCTCGGCGCTTTGTGCTGAAAACATAAATATGGCGCCTGACCACAATATAATCGCAATAAGCAACGCAATTTTTCTTTTCATTTACAAAAACCTCTTTTAAAAATACAACAAATTCGTTATTTATTCAACGCCAAAATAAATTTTTGCGTATTTTTCGTATTAAGAATATATCTGCGCCTTTTGATCCGCAGTTAATCTTTCCGAAAGTATCGATTGTATCCTTCCGTAATCGACGCTTCCGGCTTCAATCATTTTTTTAATTTCCTTTCTGTCTCCCGAAGTCGCCGCGGATTTACATATACTTATAACCGCCGCTTTATCCGCTGTTGATACCATACTTTGTATGTCGGACATTTCCTTTTTGGTAAGCTCGCTTATACGTTTAACTCTCGGTGTCTGCTCCGTTTCTGACGCTTTCTCCTGTGATATATCTATCGCAATTTTTTTAACAATATAGGTTTTTCCGTCTTCACCTTTAATTTCTTTGGTCTCCGTTTCCGTTTCGCCCGCAAGCTCATAAATTTTTCCGTCCTCACCTACAACGGTTTCTTTCGTTTCGGAGCTTTCAACTCCTATACTGCCACTCATTATTCCTTTATAAGCTTTATCAAACAAATAATCAATAACCATTTTTCTTGCAACAAACGCAGCAGAGACAATAACCGCAAGAATAACAATTATTATTATAAAAATTTTAAGCTTTTTATTCATTTTCATTGCCCTGCCTTTTTATATTTTTTCATCCTTATATTTCAAAACTGCCGTCAATAAGCCTTGCAGCGTTTCTTTCAAATCTTTCCGCAATGTGCTTGCCATACTTTTTTTCTATCCTGCTTACGGCACTGCCCATATCGTTTTTCCTTGTTGTCATATTATGGGTATCCGAGCCCAAAACAATTGCTTTTCCGCTTTTTATAAATCTATTGATGATTTTTTTATATTTAAACTGAAAAAAACTTCCTGAGTTAATCTGAAAACACAAATCCATTTCTTCAAAAATGTTTATTTTTTTAACATTTGCTTGTATTTCGGTATATCTTTCAATATGAGCGAGTACGGGAATATAGTTCATCGCCGTGACGGCATAAACCTCGTTATATACCCATGATGTCCAATCGTTCATGGGAAGTTCAAGTAAAATACAATTTGTGCCTTCTGCGCAAAGCCTGTCAATCGATTCTTTGCCGGAAAGCCCCGGAGTTAGCGCCACCTCGGCGCCGAGCAGCAATTTCATTTTTTCAAGCTCTGTGCCTTTTACTGCGTTTTTTAACGCTTCTGCCGCTCTTGCTCTTTTATGCTCAAAATGCTCTATGCTCTCATACTCAATATTAAAATGGGGTGTTGCAACAACAGTATCTATGCCCTGCTCTTTTGCAAGCGCAAGCATTTGCACAGAGGTTTCAACATTTTGGGAACCATCGTCAATCCCGGGTAATATATGGGTATGAAAGTCCGTCATTTTATATCAATCCTTAACTGTTTTCTTTTTAATCATCATTATAGCTGTAATTTCCGTATTTTTCACCGTAACCGTAACCGTAATCGTAACTGTATCCTCTTCTTGAGCGGTATCCGTATCTTCTTTCTCTGTAACCGTTTAAATATATACCTTTTTCAACTCCGTTAAACAGCAAGCCTGCTATTCTTGCTCCGGCAAAATTAAGCGATTTTATACTCTTTTCAATGTCATCACGGTTTGTTATGTAATATCTGACCACAAGAATAACTCCCACAGTCTTTTTTGCGAGAAGCGAAGCATCCGTAACCACATTTATCGGCGGCGTATCTATGAAAACATAATCATATCTTTTTGTAAGCTCCGCAATAACCTCGTCCATTTCGTGAGAAGCTATAAGCTCCGCCGGATTTGGCGGTATATGACCCGCCGTTATTATATCTATACCGTTTTCTTTGTTATGCGAAATTGTACTATCAAGCTCGCAAAAACCGCCAAGTACGTTTGAAAGCCCTTCTTTATTTTTACACTTAAAATATCTGTGAATCTTTGGCTTACGCATATCGGCATCAACAAGCACAACACGGCTTCCCATCTGCGCAAAAGATATTGCAAGGTTAATACAGCTTGTCGATTTACCTTCGCCCGGACCGCCGCTTGTAACAATTATAGATTTTCCGCCCTTAACATCTTTAAGCGAAAACATAATATTTGTTCTCGCAGATTTATACGCTTCACTTACACTGAACGGCGTATCCTTATTAAGGACGGTTCTTTTAACCGTTTCTTCAAAATCCATTTCTTCAAGCTCTTCGCGGCTGAGCTTTGTATTACTGAAATTACTGCCTATATTTTTTAATATTTTGCTTTTCCCGGCGTCTTTATTATTGTCATTTTTGCTTTTAAAAAGTGCCATATAAATCATTCGTCCCTCTCAAGAATATTTTATGTTTAAGCGCTACATTATATCGGGTATTACACCAATAATTGGAATATTGAAGTTTTTAAGGTCTTCCTCGCTTCTAATTCTCTTATCTCCGAGAGCAATTATCGCTATAACAATCGCACTTATTACGCCACCCATCAAAGCGCCTATCATTGCTGTTAAGGTTACGTTTGGCGACACCGGCGTACGATTTATATTGCCCTCATCAATTATTTTTATTGTTGGAATATCAACAATATCTTTCAGCTCAACCGTT
>CACZWD010000060.1 GCA_902784805.1 uncultured Ruminococcus sp.
GAGCGCTAGTTTGTGGCACTAGAGGTCGTCGGTTCGAATCCGACTACCCACCCCATTTATTACTTATATGATGGGATGTCGCCAAGGGGTAAGGCACCAGACTTTGACTCTGGCATTTCGTAGGTTCAAATCCTGCCATCCCAGCCATAAAAAATCGGCGGGGCAAACCTGCTTCAATATAAATGCACAATTTAATATGGGCCATTAGCTCAGAAGGCTAGAGCACCTGCCTTTTAAGCAGGGTGTCCGGAGTTCGAATCTCCGATGGCTCACCACGTCGGGACAAGTTACGCTTGTTCCGATTTTTTTGCAAAAAATCAGTCACCCGCTCCACTGTCCCTCCTCTTTCGCAAAAAGTCACGCAAACGTCGGCTACTCGGTTGTAAACGCCCTCATAACGCCTTTGGTTTGCTACCAACTTTTTGCGATATTGGAGTGCATCTAAATCGTTCGGCTCACCACGTTAAAATAGTTTAAGACTGCGGTTTTGAGCTGTTTTTATTTTTGCAAAAATTCACGTTTTTTTGCGCCTGACTGATTTTTGACTGATCGGCGCCTTGCAGTTCGGTTTCTAAACCACCATAAATCTGTCTAAATAATTATTGATTTTCTTGGCTTCAGAAACTTCTATATTTTCTTTTTTCAGATGTGTGTAAATATCAAGGGTGACACTAAGGTTGGAATGCCCCAAATAATATTGCGCAGTTTTTATATCCACTCCCGCGTAATATAAATTAGTAGCATATGTGTGACGAAACATATGAGGCGTAAATCCGATTTTCCTCTCTTTAAGCTGCAATCCTTCACTTTTGTTACGAAGTTCATTAGCTGAAGCTTTAACTTTTTTTATTATTTTGTTCCGGAATTTCCTGAACGATGAACGAGTCATAAAATTTCCGTTATTCATTCCAAACAGCCTCCGGACACATTTATGATTTTTCTTGTTTTTCAATTTTAAGCGTTACTTTTCCCATAAGTCCGGATTTCGGTCTTGCCGATGTAAAGCGCACAGCCGTTGAATTTGTAACCTTTGCGGTCATTATATTTTCGCCTTTTTTCACGTATTTTGTAATATCGGTTTCAAACGGAAACAAAACGCCTGTCTTTTCTTTACTGCCGTTGACGGAAAGGGAAAGTATTTCGCCGGCGTTTTTAAAGCTTACAATAACTTTTGAAAAATTGTCAAGGTTAAACGACGTCTTATATTCAACCGTCCCGCAGTAGTTTTCATAACTTTTCCATAAAAGCCAATTTGAGAGTGCAACCTTTTCGGAATTGACATACCATTCGTTAAGAGGAATATGCTCATATTCGTTTTTTACGTAAATTATTGCGCTTTCCCTCGGATCAAGCCCTATAAAATGTTCTGTTAAAGGCTTGATTTCTCCCGTCATGGGATTAAGAAGGTCAAGCTCGGCAGCATTTTTAATGTTAGATAGAAAGAAAAATCGCTTTCAAGATAAGGTAAAATACTTTCGGGCGACTTTAAATAAATAAATTCGTCATTTTCAAACGCCGTAAATACTTTTCCGCCATTTTTTACAAATTCGAGGAGAATATCTGCTGTTTTTCCGCTAATTAGCGATTTATCTTCAATAATAATGTTTTTATAGCTTTGGTTTTGGATTATAAGTCTTCCGTTTTTAATTTCGGTTTTTTCTTCAAGCAGTTTTTTTTCGAGATAGTTAAACTCATATTGATTTTCAAAAAACACACGCGGATATTCATATGGGAGTTCATATGGACCGCATAAAAAAGCGGTGTCGCAAACGGTGGCAGAGTCTGTAAGCATATAGCACATTCTTTTTATATACATACTTAAATTGTAAAAGTTACCCCACCAATAGCTGTTGGGTCCGACATCGGGCGGTCTTTCCTCAAAACGCGGAGCTTTTACCGAATAGAAAAAGGCGTGGGGATATATAAGGTTTACACCTCTTGCAAAAAGCCAGTTAATATACCATAATACATCTGAATAATTCATAAGCCAACCGTTTTCTTTCGGACCGCAGCAACCGAATACTTCATTTCCGTTACGCCTGAGACCGAGATGCGCTGCGGCACTTGAAGTGCATTTTCCCATTGTGCTGTGGTCACCCGTGAGCGCGGAAACGTTCCCCGGCTCGATATAGCGCCAGACAACGTCCTGACAGGGCATACCAAAATATTTCATATGACCGATATCCGTGCTTTTTCCGGGGTGTCCGGTAAGCGCAATACCGTGGTCTTTGCACCACTTTGATATAGGTGAGAAAAACCGTTCACCCATAAGCCGGTTTACAACCGTCCTGTATTTCTTATAAACCTCGTTATAGTTTTCGCTGTTTTTAAGCCATAAAACAGGAAGCTGCCCGACAGATAAAGCTTCTGTGAAATATGAAAGAAAGTCATCTGTCCACGGAACAGAGTTTTTTTCGGCAAAACGGGCTTCGGGGCTTGGCTCGTCGGTAAAAATTGCTATTACGGTATTTCCGAAAAACTCTTTTAAAGCCTTATAGTAACGCTCGTGAGTGCAGACAATAAATTTTTCGGTTGCTTTTATATTCATTAAATCAGCGGCTTTCGGGGCGTCAGGCTCCATATCGTCCTCGCCGAAATGTATGCCTCTGATTGTGCTTCCCGAAGGTTTCATTATGTAATGCGCGAATTGCCATTTTGAGAGGTCATCTTCTCTAAATTTTTCTCCGTCCTTTATTATTACTGCCTTTTTCAGCACATCATTTTCTGTTTTTAACGCAAGCGACACTATAAGCCTTTCATCATCGGCAAGGCTTGGTGCCGAAACGGTTTTTTCTGCCTTGCAAAGCTTTTGCACAAGGCATTTGTTCAAAAATTCGGGATTGTTTTTGACTACCATACCGTTTGCGCTTCCGGAAGGATACATTCCTTCGTCATACAGTACAACCTTCATATTGTTTTTCTTTGCTGTTTGTACGGCAAAATAAACATAGCGCATAAACTCGTCCGAAAGATATTTCAGTGTCTTCGGAAGACCTATGCGAGGATGGATTACAAAAGCGTCAATCCCGTGAGCTTTAAAATCAAGAATTTGTTTTTCGATTTCATCTTCCGTAAGCCTGTCATTCCAGAACCAAAAAGGCACAGGCGAAAATTCGGCAGGTGGAAAAATGAAATTTTTTAAAACGGAGGGTATGTTCATTTAAATTCATCTCCTAAAAGCTTTTCGGTTTTAGTTTAACATATATTTGCCTTAATTGTCAACAATAAAAATACTACATATTAGCAAAAAACCACACTTTTTTTACTATATTCAACAAATGGTAGATACTTGAATTAAAGTAGAAAATTGTTTGTTGAAAACGAAAGACAGATGCGATATAATTAAAATATAAAAAAAATCATTTGCGGAGGCATACTTATATGTATTTTGACGAAAAAAAAGCCGCAGATATAAGAGGCGACAAAAAAATTAACGAAACAGTTAGTCTTATTTTAAAATTTTTTATAGAAAATAACGGTAAAACCGATTATGTAATGTTACCGTACTTTGAAAACGGTTTTGATGTTTTGGAAAGTTCAAGGACAGATATAGATTTTGAAAAAATTTTTTTACATTCCGGCTACGGCGATGTGGCTTACGCAAGATGTTTTATTGAATCCAAAAAAGAAGATGACGTTATTTTCTTTTGTGATTTTTCAAGCGATACGGTTTTTTACTGTAACGGAAAAGAAATCGGTAAAACAACAGATTGCGATGAAGCGCTCGGCGATGTGCGAAAAATATACGCTCATTTAAAAAAAGGCAAAAACACGCTTATTTTAAGATGCAGAAAAACCTCGCTCGGCTTTGGAGCGAAAATCGGCATTTTTAAAACGGATTCGGAAAATATCAAAGGTGTGCTCGGATGGGAGTACAGTGATATTTATAAAGAGGATATTTTTGAAAAAGACTGTAATATTATTTCCGCGGCAGAAAAAATAAAATTCAAAAATATCGACAGTAAAAATGATTTTTATTCTGTTTTTAAAGGTAAAAGCGGGTTTGCGTATGCGAGTACATTTTTAAAAACAAAAAAAGATTGCGAGGTCTTTTTTGAAGCGGAAACAGATTCGCCGTGCCGTGTTTTTGTAAACGGCAGTGAGGCGGCTTCGGGCGAAGGGAAGTTATCTTTTACATACATATGTAAAAAAGGAGATAATTTTATTTCGGCGGAAGTAAAAACAGACGGAAATTCACATTTTGATTTAAAAGCCTCACAAGGCGAAATGCTTGCTCCCTTTGAAGGAAATGCGGGTTGCAGTTATATGTTTGCGGGAACATTTGAGGGACCGGACGAACAGCTTTTGTATGGGTTTAGAAAAGAGTATCTTCCTGGCGGGCGCGATTATTGGCGAATAAGTAAAGATATAGTATTGAGACTTGCCGAAGGAAAGGGACTTTTCGGCAGATGGTCTTATCCGCTCGGCGTTGCGCTCAGGGGAATGAATGCGTGGGCAATAAAGACAAACAATAAAGAAATATCCGATTATATTGACTCTTATATAAAAAAATTGACCGGTGTTTACGAATACGCGAGATGGGATGTGGAAAAGTACAAAATTTCTTTTGTTCTGCGTCAGCAAAGTATAATAGAGCTGCTTGACGATTTCGGAAGCTTTGAAAGCGCGCTTATTGATATAGCGCTCGATAAACCTTCTCCCGTACTTGATAAAATAATTGCAAGAGGCGCGGATTTTATTAAAAACAAGCTTCCGAGGCTTGAGGACGGTACAATGTACCGAAAGGCGCTACTTCCGCTGCATCGGAACATCAATCATAATCACCTCACAATGTGGGCGGACGACCTTTATATGGGCGGCTCATTTATATGCAGATATTATGCTTATAGCGGTGATAAAGCGTTTCTTGATGATGCGGCGCGGCAGTTTATAAATTATTTTAAATACCTTTACATTGACAGTATTAAGCTTATGAGTCACGTTTACAGTTTAAGGAGAGGCGAAAAAACAAATGTTGCGTGGGGCAGAGGAAACGGCTGGG
>CACZWD010000061.1 GCA_902784805.1 uncultured Ruminococcus sp.
TTATGCTCAGGTTTTCAAACTTATTTTTATATTCCTCACTTATACCGTAAATATTAGTTATAAGGAAAGTACCTTCAAGAGGAATCGGAGCGTCGTTTCGTACCGATATAACAAGACTTATCTTTTCGTAATCCGCTATACCGTTTTCATCCAATGTCGGCGTACAGGTAACATTTACCGTAACCGGTGCTTTATATTCAAAAACAAGCGTTCCGTCAAGATAAATATTATCTCCTGCCGAAACAGTTATGTGTGCCAGATCCCTTGCCGATTCCGTTCTCGAGGTTTTTACGTGAACGTTTACGTTTCCGCTTTCGTCTTCCTCTGTTAAAAAAGTAAGCATATCATTGTTTATCGGCTCTATTTTGACGTTGAGCTTCTCATTTGTCGGATTATAAACCGTAAAATCAACATCGCCGGAAAATTCTATATCAAAATCATTTTTGTCTATTATTTTAAAATCGCTTTCTTCAAACTTTGTTATATTTCCTTTAATATAAACGGGCGCTTCGCTTGCGGCAAAGGTAAATACTCCGTTTTTGCCTTTAATTACATTTTTGTTGCAATAAGCGTCATAAAGCTCCACGCTGTCCGTTCCGAGGTCAATACAGACTGTACCTCCGTTACCCCTTGCCCAAAGGAAAATAACATCCTCGTTTTTCTTTTCGTTATGCATAAGGTATGCATAAGTATCGTCATTTATCGTAATATCGTCTTTATATTTGCAATCGGCAAGCATATGGTTAAGCGTCGATACCATGGCATAGCTTGCCTTTGCGGCACCTACCGTTTTCGCACCGCTGAATTCTATTAAGCCCCAGTGATGCTCTCTGTTGCCCTTTGTTCTTCCGCTATCCTGAAAGATATACATTGTATAAGCGTCAAAATGCGGTATTTTCTGAGTCGCAACGTAATACTCGACAAGGTAATATCCCTGTCTCTGCTCATCTATCCACGAAAAGGTATCGTCTGCATAGCCAAGCTCGCTTGTTACTATCGGCATATCCTCATGCCCTGCCTCGTCAAGCATTTTACGAAGCTCCCATATATTACCCAACACAGTACCCGACATCGGGTCATATCTCGTATTGTACGGGTGAATGCAGAAGCCGTCCATATAGTCTAAACCGCCGTTTGCTATAACGGCCTTTATAAAGCTCATATCCGTACCGCTCGATACATTGCCCCAGAACTGTATATCGGGGTATTTTACCTTCATTTCGGAATAAGTAAGCTTCATAGCCTTAACGTAATCCTCAACGGGTCTTGCGTAACGGTTAAAGGAAGCGCCGAGTAGGTTCCATTCGTTCCACATATCGTAGGTTTCGACACCGTACTGCTCCGCATCGGTTACGTAATTTACATAGTTCATATATCTTTTAAGACCTTCTTCGGTATAGGGAGCGTGCTCACCCGGAAGCAAATCACTGCTTACGCTTAAGTAAGTATTAAATATTTCAAGTCCGTTTTCACGCATAATTCTCTGAAGGTCATAACCGCTTGCGCCAAAATAAAAAGCGTCTTTGGCGTCGTCTTCTCTGCTGCTTACATTTCCGAAGGAATTCATAATTCTCATTCTGCCTATACCGGCATTACGCAAAAGGTGCGCCCATTCGGGACGTCTGCCGGCACAGGTGCCGAATGTATAGTTCATTGTCTTACCGTAATCGGTATAAACATACGAAAATCTTGTTTCGTCCTCGCTGTAAATACCAAATTCTTTATTTTCAAATGTTGCTTTCATAAAATAAACGCCGTATATGCCTCCGACATCTACATCAAGGTCATATTTTACCTCTTTACCCGGCTCAAGCGTTATTTTATCCTTTTTTTCAAAAACCTTTTTCCCCGCAATACTTTTTGCCGTAAAGGTGGCGTCAAGAGTATATTCACCCTTAAACTGGCTTTCGACAGCATATGCTTTGTTATCTATAACATATTTAAGCTTTATGCTTTCGCCCGTGAAAAAATTGTTGCCGTAGCTGTCCGAAGAAACGCCTATATTAAGCTGGTCAAATTTATCGGTAAGGTCCACTTTTACGCTTTTAACCGCAAAATTCTCGGGAGAGGTCGCCATGAGCTTTGTTTTGGAGCAAAGTCTGAAATCTGCGCCATTAAGACCGTTACAAAGCACTGCGTCAGAAATCACAAAGGTATACTTTTTCCATGTTAAGCTGTTTTTAAACTCCAGATAAGCCGCTTCCTTTGATTTTTCATCGCGGCCTGTATATTCAATAGTAAAGCAGGCATAGCCCGAGTCAAAATACTCGACGGTTATTTCAACAACTCTGCCCTTATCGGCTTTATCTGTCAGCCCGTCGTCAATATCCATATACAGATAATTGTCGGTCTTTGCGCTTATAACATCAAAGAGCCAGGCAGCTTTGCCGCCTTTAACCGTTAATGCATTAAGACCCTGGTCACCCATAAATACTCTCATATTTTCGCAGTGGACCTGCGCACTCTC
>CACZWD010000062.1 GCA_902784805.1 uncultured Ruminococcus sp.
GGCATATTGTATGCAATTAAAAGGCCTGTTACAAAGGCGCTTAAATCGCCTGTTGTGTTTGGTTTTTTAAAGAGCTTGTTCCAAATAAATTCAAAAAGCACGCAGGAAATAACACTTGTAAGTATTACCGCAAGACTGCGCAAACCAAAGTAGAAAATTCCGGCAAGCCCGGCAGGAACGAGCGCAATTATAACGTCAAGCATTATGCTTTTTACCGTAAAATCACCGTGAATATGCGGTGACGAAGTTACCATATAATTTTCAGCCACTTAAACTCACTCCTCACTTTCTTTTTGCGGCAATTATCTGAAGCCTGCTTTTTGCGAGCCTTATTCTTTCAACGAGGTATCTGTGTGAAGGGCAGGTATATGAACAGCTGCCGCACTCAACGCAGTCCATGGCGTGAAGCTTTTCGGCTTTGTCATTATCGTTAAGTCTTGTTGCGGTTGCGATTGCATTTGGCATAAGATGCATGGGACAAACATCAACGCACTTTCCGCAACGAAGACAGGGGCTTTCGCCGTAGGTTCTGCCCTCTTTTTTTGTAAATGCAAGTATGCCCGAAGTGGTCTTAACAACAGGCACGTCAAGCGAAACCTGCGCCGCACCCATCATGGGGCCGCCCATTATTATTTTTGCAGGCTCGGATTTAAAGCCGCCTGCCGCTTCAAAAAGCTCACGGAAGGTCATTCCTATCGGAACATCATAAACGCCGGGGTTTGCAACTGCTCCGCCCGATACGGTTACCCTTCTTCTTACAAGGGGCATGCCCTTAATAAGCGCATTGTAAAGCGAAATACAAGTATCAACATTGTTTACTATAACGCCCACGTCGGCAGGAAGCTTTCCGTGAGGCACTTCAAGCCCCGTAACTGCTTTTATAAGGTGTTTTTCCGAGCCTTGTGGATATTTCGTTTCAAGCGGTACTACCTCAATGCTGTAAGGAAGCTTCATTTTAAGAAGCTTATCTATAACATCGGGCTTGTTGTCTTCAACCGCAATAAAAGTTCTGCGTGCGTTTGAAAGCGTCATAAGAACGTTTATTCCGAAAAGCATTTCTTCGGTATGTTCAAGCATGGTTCTGTGGTCCGACGAAAGATACGGCTCACATTCCGCTCCGTTTAAAATAATGTATTTTATAATTTTGTCTTTCGGCGGATTTACCTTTATGTGCATAGGAAAACCTGCGCCGCCCATTCCGACAATACCGGCAGAGTGAATTACCTCAATTATTTCTTCTTTGGTCATTCTCTCATAATCGCCCATAAGTCCGCTGTCCTCTACGGGAGTGTATGTAAAGTCGTTTTCGATTATAATGCTGTTTACATTTACGCCGCCGTTTGAAAGCCTCGGCTCAATTGCTTTAACAGTACCCGAAACGCTTGCATGAACAGGTGACGAAACAAAAGCGTCAACATCTCCTATTTTTTGCCCGACTCTTACATAGTCTCCTTTTTTTACAAGCGGCTCACATATTTTGCCTATATGCTGCAAAAGAGGAATAACAACCTCAGCGCCTGCCTCAAGCACCTGTATGGGCGACTTGTTGGTAAGCTGCTTCATATAGTTCGGATGCACTCCGCCCTTAAATGTTTTAATGCTCATAAATGCTACCCTTGCCTTTCAGCCCACAAATTAAAGCCATGTGTTTATCTGCCGTGGGCAGGCAGATAAACGGGAAAATTTATTATTATAATGCCAAATATACACCATAATATATTATACAACAAAGTTATGCATTTTACAAGTGTTTTTTTAAATATATATAAGCGTGTTGTACAATTGTCAATGATGGGTGACACTTTTCTTAAAAAAATTGTGTCGCTCCTAACTTTCTTTGTCAAGGTAGACGGTAGTTTTTTCTATTCACACTTTCACAGCTTCAATGCCGTAACATTATACGGGTTTTCCGTCACGAATAATGAAATCGCCCGTATCAAAATCAAAAAGATATGACTTTATGCCATAGCCGGCGGCGGAAGAAGTAAAAGCAATATCGTATGTTTCGAGGAACATTATTGTACCGCCACTCATAAGTATAAATTTTGGGTGGTTTGGGTACGGTAAAAAACACCTCCTAAAAATGGGTATGAAAAAGCACCACTATAAAAGTGGTGCTGTAAACGCTATTTAATTAGACAAATCGGATTTTGGATTTTCAATCACAATCCATTGCTTTATCGGGCTTTTCCGTTATTGACACATCTTGAATATCTTCTCAACAT
>CACZWD010000063.1 GCA_902784805.1 uncultured Ruminococcus sp.
GATGGTTATGTACGCGCCTCACTTTATATCTGTTGTCGTGCTTATAGGTATGATGAATCAGATATTCAACCCTTATGTGGGCTTATACGGAAACATACATAAAATGCTGACAGGAGCTTATGCGCCGAATATTCTTGCCGACCCTAAATCGTTCATACATATGTATGTATGGTCGGGCGTATGGCAGAATATGGGATATTCGTCCATTATATATCTTTCGGCGCTCGCGGGAATTTCTCCCGACCTTCACGAAGCCGCGCAGATTGACGGCGCTTCGAGATGGAAAAGGCTTATTCACGTTGACCTTCCCGGCATACTTCCGACAATAGTAATTATGCTTATTTTGCAGTGCGGAAGAGTTATGAATATAGGCTTTGAGAAGATTTATCTTATGCAGAACCCCATAAACATAAAATACAGCCAGGTTATATCAACGCTTGTATATGCAAAATCCTTCGGCGGCGCGGGAGGTCTCGAAACCAAATTCTCCTACTCCACGGCAATAGGACTTTTCAATTCGCTTGTAAACTTTATACTGATTGTTGTTGTAAATAAAATTTCATCAAAAGTCAGTGAAACAAGCTTGTGGTAAGGGGGGCGGCGATTATGGCAAAAAATATAAACAAAATTACTTATTCACGCGAGGATCAGGTTTTCAATATTGTAGTAAACGTAATAATTGCAGTTCTTCTTATTTTAATAGCGTATCCGCTTATTTTCGTTATTTCATCATCTTTTTCATCGAAAGAAGCGGTTACAAACGGTCTTGTTATTCTCTGGCCGGTACAGCCGAGCCTTGAAGGGTACGAGGCGGTGTTTAAAAAAGCCGATGTTTTCATAGGCTACCGTAACACAATACTTTATACGGTTATAGGTACGTTTATAAACATTGTTCTTACAATGATAGCGGCATATCCGCTTTCGAGGCGCGATTTGCCGGGCGGTAAATTCATAACCCTGCTTTTCACATTCACAATGATTTTTAACGGAGGTATGATACCTACATATATGCTTGTAAAAAGTCTCGGGCTTATGAATACACCTCTTGTAATGGTTTCGATGGGCGCCATAAGCGCGTATAACCTTATAATAGCAAGGACATTTATACAAAGCAATATTCCGCTTGAGCTTTTGGAGGCGGCGAGGATAGACGGCTGTTCCGATTTCAGATATTTCGGGCAAATCGTGCTTCCTCTTTCAAAGGCGGTTATTGCGGTGCTTACGCTTTACTATGCGGTAACGCACTGGAACGCGTATTTTAATGCTTTCCTTTATTTAAGCAACCGTAATTACTGGCCGCTTCAGCTCTACCTTCGGGAGATACTTCTTGAAAATCAGATAGACGCTTCACAGATAGTTGACCCCGAACTTCAGGAGGCAAAGCTCGGTCTTGCCAATCTTCTTAAATATTCACTTATCGTGGTAAGCACGATACCCGTAATGGTTCTTTATCCCTTTATACAGAAGCATTTTGTAACAGGCGTTATGGTAGGTTCTGTTAAGGGTTAATAAAAATAAATTAAATAATGAAAGGATGTAAAAAATGAAAAAATTCAAAATGTTGGGACTTGCACTTGCAGTCATGATGATCCTGGCGGTTGCGGTTATGCCGTCGCTTGCGGATGAGCCGGTGGAGGATGTGACAATTATTTCGTCACTTGAAAGGGCAGCGGATTCAACAATGGAATACTCAAACGGTAAAGTAGGTGGTGTTTCAGCTCCTCTGACAGTAGAAAAGGTATATGATACGGCTCTTAATGATAC
Source organism: uncultured Ruminococcus sp. (assembly GCA_902784805.1). Lineage (GTDB taxonomy): Bacteria > Bacillota > Clostridia > RUG12999 > RUG12999 > RUG12999. The sequence goes on from CACZWD010000063.1 coordinate 1,765, forward strand.
TGTTAAAAGCTATTCGCGTGACAGTTTCCCTGCAACGACATCTGCAAAGTTGCGCTCGGAGGTATTGATTACAAAACGGCAGGTTATAACTATGTAAGGCTTGAAACAGACGTTTATATTGGTAACGCAACAGACGGTATCGCTTTAAGAATAAACAGATATAACACATCTGATGATGAGATTCCTGATGGCAATAATAAATACGATTACTATATCGGTATAGGCGGAAGCAGCTTTACTGCGGGAACAGTAACAACAGGTGAAAGCCACATATGCAAAGACCTTCAGGTCGGAGTATGGCAGAGACGGCGTAAGCGCAGCAAACAGAGAAGTTAAATTCTTTATTGACAATGTTTTGAAAAAGAAGGAAGACCTTAAAGCGGACACATACGGTTTTGGCGGACTTAGCGAAAACAGATGCGCATTTGTTTTAAAAGGACAGAAAGACATGCCTTTTGAAGTAAAGCTTCACGACTTTTCAGTAAAAGCTTCTGCTTCGGCTTTGGCATATGCACAAACCAGCGAAACTGTATATAGGCTTGCTAACAACGCTACTCTTACCAGAGCCACAGAAAACAATATTACGGTTGAAACTGCACAGGCGCCGGATATTGATTCGAGCAGACTTGTAAAAGATGTTATACATTCTTCTTCGGCAGCTTTTGCAAACGGTGCGTCAAGCTATATAAAAGTTGGACAAAATAAAGGAAATTACAACCTCGTTGACGGAGAATATGTTGAGGTTGGTACCAACAAAGGAAATTACACGAAATTGACTAATGGAAACTACAATACGGGCGGCTATAATCCTATTTACAGCATGATAAGTGCAAAAGGAAAGCTCGGCAGCGTGAATTATTCCGATTACAACTATTTAAGATTCAGATTTAACGTATTTGTGAACGATTCACATAACGGTATAATTTTAAGACTTGCAAGATATAATAGCGCTAACAGCGATGTATATAGTAAAGATTATGCATTTGGTATAGGCGCAAGTGATTTCTCAAATTATTCGCCAAACAATTCAATGGAAACTTATACATCTAAATCGCTTGAGACAGGAAAATGGAACAGCGTTATACTTGAGCTCGGTGTGCAGGCAGAAGACAGCACAGTAAATTTGTATGTAAACGGCGAGAGTAAGAGTATGACTGTCGGTGTTGTTTCAGGAGGTACCGCCACATTTGGTGTTGATAACGGTGTAGGCTATTGCGGCGCAAGCGCAAACCGTTGCTATATAGGTCTGAAATCAAACTTCGATGAACCTCTTGATATGTATCTGAGCGATGTTTTGCTTACGGTAGAGAATACGGCATATAACCCTGCAAACGCGGGATTCCCGAATTTTAATGGCAACTCTAATGAATATACAGGATATCTCGGTGAGGGCGAAGCAATTGCTTATAATAAAAAATATGCTACATTTAAATATGACAATGTAAATGTTTCAGGAACGGATTACGTGACAGTAAACTCGGCAGATTATTCGGGTGATACAACAAACGTAAATATTGATTTTGTAAACCCCGATGGCGATAAAAACGCCGCAACCGTTGTAGTTGCATATTACAAGGAAACCGAAAATACTCCGAAACTTGTAATGGCAAAATTCATTAACGTAAACACAGAAAATCTGTTCACTAATTTAAGCAATAACATTGACAAGCCAAATGCGGAATTTGATTATGTTAAGGTATTTGCTATAGACGGCACAAATGTAAAACCTCTCGGAACAGTTACTTTCGGAACAGGTGCAGTTGAGGTTTTGCCGGAAGAATAAATAAGTTCCAATCCCTTTGGCTGTATTAAAGAAAGGCTGAAAAATGAGTATAAAAAAATTAGTATCATTGATATTGACAGCCGTAACAGCATTTGCGGTTTTGCCTGCTTCGGCAGGCGAAACCGCGGCGGGTGCTGCGGCGGCTTACGCGTATGTTGATGAGAGTGCGCAGGTCCACTGCGAAAATATGAGAGTATTTATGGGTGACCAGGGTCTTAATGCATTAACGGTTAAAGGCGGCAAAGCTGCCTGGCTCTTT
>CACZWD010000064.1 GCA_902784805.1 uncultured Ruminococcus sp.
ATTCCGATAATTATATCGTCGCTGGACATGCGGAAAATATGCTCGTACATTGTGGTGGTGCTTGTTGTGTTGATAACCGTCACATTGTCAAAAATAAGCTGGAAATAGTACGCCAGAAAGCTTGCGATTGCGGCAGTCGAGCGCACTCCGAAAATATAGATGCGCTTTGCCCTGCATATTTCATCAACCGCTCGGTTAAAGTCCTCGTGAGAGGTTTCCTCGATTGTGCGGCGGATTTTCTCAATATCCTGCATCAGCACGCTGTCAAGCACGTTGGCATCGCCTATTCTGCTTGAAGTTACCTCGATTCTCTGCACCGAGGTAAGCTTGCTGCGGATCATTTCCTGCATGGCCTTTTGCATTTTGGGATAGCCGTCATATCCGAGCTCTGTCGCGAAGCGTACAACCGTGCTCTCAGATACACCGACAGTTTCGCCGAGCTTTGAGGCAGTCATGAATGCCGCCTTATCGTAATGCTCCTCGATATAGAGCGCTATACGCTTTTGCCCTTTTGAAAAACTGTTCATCATCAAATCAATTCGGGTTAAAAGATGTGTAATCATCTGAAAAGACTCCTATTTTTCGTGTTTCATTTCATTTTATCACAAAAGCTTGCAAAATTCAATCATTTTTGAAGGAAAAGAGAAATTATCAATTGAATTTTTGAAACTTCCGTTTTTTCGGTTGCAAAAACAGCCTAATTATGATAAAATATCCATACATTGTAGAGAAGAGCAAAACGAATACACTTCAAGCAACAAATAGTGAAAGAAATCAGAAAGAAACTAAAAAAGGCACACCTGAGCAAGCTATACGCGAGAAACAGCAAGCTATACGCGAGAAACGCACAGCGAATGTTAAAAATATGGAAGAAAAATGCTTAAGCGATTCTTTTCACGCTTTTTAGGCAACGAACGGAATAGTCGGATTGAGTGACAGTCGCGGCGATCGCAACAGCCAATAAGGCGATATGTGCAATCGTGTTGAGATTTTGAACGGCATTGAAGCTGTGAACCCAAGCGCGCTCTTGTCCTGTTTGCTTAAAGCGCGCGTTGTAGCGTTCAGCTTCTGTTCTCAAGGCATAAATCTTTTTGAAAGACAAAGATTCCCTGTCAATAGCTAATCTGTAATCGTCAGGAATTGTAACATATTTTGTACAGCCACGGTTTTTCTTGCCGTTGTTCCAGTTCTTGTGGTTGCAGGGGCAGCAAGCTGTCTTGGAGTTTTTAAACGGACAGCAAAATTTTTGCCTTGTGCGTCCTCTGTCTGATGTTTTACCATCCTTGCTCATTGCCAGCCCGGCTTCGCAAAGCAGATGACCGCTTGGCAGTTTTTCGGGATTTTTTGTATTTCGCTTGTTAATGGGAATGCAGCACTCGCCTTCGTAAAAATCCTTGACGGTGTTGTAGATTTTCTTAACATCATAGGCTTTGTCACCAATGAATGTGCATTCCTTTAGTGATAAAAAGTCATTTGTCTTTTCAAGAATATCCAGAGTAACCGAGCTGTCGGCTACATCGGCAGTGGTCGTCATCTCATAAATCGGCAATCCGGTGATACAGTCAACGAGGATATGGTTTTTGTAACCCCAGTAGAACTCATAATTCTTTTCGTCGTGCTGATTTGAGGCGGTATGAACGCCAAGCTTGCAGTCTTTATCCGAAGCAGGCTGATTCTCGGGTTTGAACTTATCCTTTTTAAAGGATTTAGGATTATTCTGAGAAGTATTTGCAGAAATAGGTGTTGAATCCAGCGCAATAAAAGACGTGTCTAAAACGCCTAAGTCAAAAAGCTTTTTAACCTGAGTCTGCATAACAAGTTTTAAAAGCTCATTTTTATGTTTTTTAATGAAACGCTCCAGTGTCCAGTAGGACGGCAGGGGTTTCATAATATTAAAGCCGCAATAATGCGCGATTAGAAGATTGTTTTGGAGATAATCCAAAAGGTCTGTAACACAGGAAAAGCACTCGCATTTCATCACAACAAACGCCCGGATTTTGGCGTGATCGGAATAACCTTTACGACCTGTCGCAGCAATATATTCAGGCAATACGGTTAAATCTATGTTGTCGAATAACACACGATAAAATTTAGCTTTGGGTTGTGATGTGAACAGTGAAATATCCTGTAAAATTTCTTGACGATAGATAACAGCCAGCCCCTTTCGTTGGTTTTTGCTACAACTAAATTATACGATATTTGGCTGGCTGTTTCTATATTTTTGAGTGATAAAACAAATTATTATCTGAGAAAAACTCACTGTTTATCAGGCTTTTTGAGTTTTGCTCAGGGCTAATCAGAAAAGAAAAGGAGTGACTGCTATGGTAGAAATAAACAGCAGAAAAGCCGCTATTATCGGCTGTGGATTTGTAGGCTCGGCTTCGGCGTTTGCG
>CACZWD010000065.1 GCA_902784805.1 uncultured Ruminococcus sp.
GGTGCCGAAAACCGGGATCGAACCGGTACGGGAGTTGCCTCCCACAGGATTTTAAGTCCTGGGCGTCTGCCAATTCCGCCACTTCGGCTTATTTTTACTTTAATATTATAACACAAACTTTTTTTACTGTCAAGGGGTTAAAAAAGTTTTTTGCAGGTATAAAATAAACTGTTTGCATATTAACGAAATTTATGATAAAATAATAACGTGAAAGAGGTGGCGGCATAAATGTCATATATGATACTTGACCGAAGGGCGGACGGAAAGATTTTTGAAAACGCCGGAAAACTCGGATTTACGGTGATACCTGCCGATTATATAAAGGGTATAGACGAAACGGTTGCGTGGCATCCCGATATGCAGCTTGTAAAAATCGGCTCTGCCGTGGTTGTAAATCCCGAAAGTCTTGAATATTACAGAAAAGCAATGAAGGGAATAAATTTAATTTCGGGTAAAAGCGCCGTACAAGGTAAATATCCCGAATATGTCGCATATAATATAGCGTTGGCGGGAAAAACGGCGATACATAATTTTAAATATACGGACGAAACTGTAAAAAAGCTTTTAAAAGGCTATGAGCTTATAAACGTAAATCAGGGATATACAAAATGCTCCGTTTGTACGCTTCCGGACGGCATAATAACCTCCGACAGAGGCGTTGCGGAAAGCTGCGAAGGAAAAATCGACGTACTGAAAATAAGACAGGGCGAAATAAGCCTTTACGGCAAGGATTACGGATTTATCGGCGGCGCGAGCGGGTATTTTGGCGGTAAGCTCTATTTTGCCGGAAATGTAAAGCTTCACAGCGATTATGATAAAATAAAAAAATTCTGCGAAAAAAAATGCATAGAAATTGTATGTCTGTCTAATGATAAATTAGCCGATATTGGCAGTATTATTAAATGTGTTTTTGAAAAAAGCAGCGATAATCTCGAAGCACTTTCAAAAAGCGTAAGAGAGTTTATAGTCGAAAATATTGAGCCGACGGAAATTGAGCGGCTTATAGAAAAAGGATACGGTTTTTTTGAAAAATCGGAAAAAGCCGAGTTTAAAAAAGATATTGAAAAAGCCATAAGGGCGCAGCCTGATATATTAACAAGGCTCTTTGTGCTAAGGCGAAACCGAATTATAGAAAACCGCGCGGAGGATTTTTTAAAGGAAAGCTCTGTTATTAACATTGACGGCTTTTTGACATTTCGTCTGAAAGATTACAGCGAGGAAATTGAAAACCTGATTGATTATCATGCCGATGATTTTATGATGAAACGTGAATATAAAGAGTTTTTGCTGCTTTTAAGCGCGTATGTGGATACGCAGGAACGAAAAGCAGAGAAGCTTAACATTGTTGTGACCGAAAACGGAGAATATTTGTATTACGATGGGCACGGCAAGCATCTTAACGGTGAATATGAGGCGGAGGCAGCCATAGAGTTTGGCGGTGATTACAGCAGCGAGGATTTACTTATCAATGTGCTTATAAACAAAAATCCGGGCAGCATTGTCATTCATAACAGGCAGTTCATAAAAAAAGAGATTTCTTCAACAATTGAGGCGATTTTCGGTGACAGAATCCGCTTTTGTAACGGCTGCGGACTTTGTGAAACGCTGATGTAGAGAATTGAAATTTAATTTTTTGTTTTGAAAAAAATGTATTACCTTGGGAGTTGTATTTTTTCGCAGCGCAAATGCGCTGCGTATTTTAAATCTGTCGTAAAATTTTTATCAATTTATGTCGAACAATTTTTTAAAGCTTTAAAAGAACCTCTGCAATTTATCATATTTTTTAAAATATTAAATAAATTAATTTCTAAAAATTAAAAAAATTTACCAAAAAGGTTGACAAATTATTTTTTATGTGATATAATATAAATATAAAAGGTTAATTAAGGGGGAAGGATTATGATTACAGCTTTTGGTAAGTTCTTGAGGAATCTTCGTATGGATAATGGGGAGCTTTTAAAAACAATGGCAGAAAAACTAAATGTAACATCATCTTTTTTATCTGCGGTAGAAAACGTCAAAAAGAAAATCCCGGAGTATTGGGTAACGAGAATATCAAACTTATATTCGTTGCCTTACGACAAACAAATTGAATTGCAAAACGCTTACAGCGAAACAAATCAATGCATTGAAATCGGTTTGAGCGGATTAAATGCTCAAAATAAGGAATTAGCTTTTTCTTTTGCCAGAAAACTTAACAGCTTTAACGAGGACGAACTTA
>CACZWD010000066.1 GCA_902784805.1 uncultured Ruminococcus sp.
AAAAAATCAAAAGAGCCTTGTTTAAGCATTACTGCCGTTTTAGCTCAGGGAATAGCCACAAGCATTGACGCTTTTGCCGTAGGAGCAGGGCTTGCCTTTCTCGGCAGCCGGTTTAAGATGAATATCGTCTCAGCTGCGGGGCTTATAGGCTGTGTAACATTTTTCTGCAGCTGTGCAGCGCTTTTAATCGGAAAAAAATTCGGAGACGCTCTTGAAAACAAAGCCGAAACCTTCGGAGGTATTATTCTCATTATTATAGGCATTAAATCCCTGCTTGGATTTTAAATAATTACATAACCGGTGCGAAAAATTTAAGTAAAACCTGCAAAAATCTTTTACCTTTTGTCACAGAACCGATATCCTCCTCTGTGATTCTGCGGCTTACCTTAAAAATATTTTCAAAATCTTCTTTTACCGACTTAACAACAGGCCCTCCGTAAAACGCGCAGCAATTTTCAAAATGAAGGTACAAGCTTCTGTAATCAAGATTTGCGCTTCCCACTATCGCCTGTTCGTTATCACGCACAAACATTTTCGCGTGCATAAAACCGGGTGAATATTCGTAAATTTTAACTCCTGCCCTTATTAAATCGGGATAATAGCTTTGCGTAAGCGTATATATATATTTTTTGTCGGGTATGCCCGGAGTTACGATTCTTACATCAACACCGCTTTTTGCGGCAAGCGAAAGCGCCGTAAACATTTCATGGTCTATAACAAGATACGGAGTTGTAATATACACATATTTTCTCGCATGGCATATCACATTAAAATAACTGTTTTCCGAAACATTTTCAGCGTCACCCGGAGCATCGTCATACGGCTGAACATAGTAATCGGTATCTGCCGAAAACGTCGGAGCAAACTTTTCGTAATCATCAGACGTGTCACGTCCCACATAGGACCACGTTTTGAGAAAAGTGTTCGTGAGAGAATATACCGCGTCACCTTTAAGCATTACAGCGGTATCCTTCCATTTGCCAAAGCGCTCCGCGCGGTTAATGTATTCGTCCGCAATATTTATACCGCCGGTAAATCCTACATTTCCGTCAATAACACATATCTTTCTGTGGTCACGATGATTTAAAAAAGTATATTCGGTAAGACGCCATGTAAAACGTATCGGATTGAATTTACAGCATTTTATGCCGGCATTACTCATTTCCACCCAAAAATCCTCGGAAACATCAAACATACTTCCAAACGCGTCATATATAAGCCTTACTTCCACGCCCGCTTCCGCTTTACGTTTTAAAACTTCATAAACCTTATCCCACATATAACCGTTTTTAATAATAAAATATTGGATAAAAATAAATTTTTCCGCTTTTTCATTTTTATAAACAGGGGCATCGGCAAAGTTTTGAAGATACCTCGCGCTTGCTTTTTCGCCGCCGCTTAAAACCGCCGGGTCAATATTACGCTTAAATTTTTCGAGAGCTTCACGGCTTTTCCCGACAGATATCCTTATTTTTTCCGCATTACGCTTGGCGATTTTTCTATCGCCCCACAAAAGATATATTATTGTACCGGCAACCGGAAGAGCAGCGATTATAACTATCCACATAATTTTATAAACAGGGTTTAAGTCATTTTTTGCAAATACCGATAAAGCAACAAAAACACCTATGACAAGAATAATATTGTAAATAACCCCCGAAGGAATTGATATTTTATTAAAAAGTAATGTGTCACGGCTCACAAGTCTGCCGATAATATAAAAGACATAAAAAATCTGCACGGCAATAACAACACACAGTTTAAATGTACGCGAAGTATATACGCGTTTCAGCCTACTCAAAAATATTCCTCCTTCGTCGGAGCAAAGTCCTCTATGCTCTGTTTTCAACTTTCCGTTTTCAATTATTTGTTGCCTACAACATCTGTTATTAAAAACACCGAATATTATCATTATTTTAACACAATAAAAAAAATATGTCAACAATTAATTGACAATTAAAGTAATTTGAGTTATAATTATAAAATAAAACAAATTATAGGAGATGCTTTTTTATGGCAAAAGGTAAAATTCAGGTTGATACGGAAAATAT